>JBEKQA010000091.1:0-12479 GCA_049520195.1 Bacteroidales bacterium | reverse complement strand
ACCCGTCTCCAAAATCCCATGACCACGAGACAATAGAGTCAATATGAGTAATTACAGTATCCGCCATATAAGTTACGATCTGACCATTACAGGCAGAATCATGCAAAAATTCAACAGGTGGTGAGGGCCGAACCCAAATACTTTTAGTAGCTGTATCCTTGCAACCATTAAGATTAGAAATAATAAGCCTTACGGAATAGTATTGTCCACCTGTCCCGTAAATATGTTGGGGATTACGTAATTGAGATAGATTATAAATTCCCGAACCTGGATCGCCAAAGTCCCAATTCCATGAAATGATAGAGACACTCCCATTGACCAATGAACTGTCGTTAAACTGTACATTCTGACTTTGGCATGCTTCACTATGCGTGAATGCAGCAATTGGATTCGGCACGATTTCTACATTACTTGTATAATGATCATTGTAATCATTGCTGGCAATAATGGTCAGGGTTACAGGATAATTAGTAAGTGTGTCGTAGTAAGTATGACAGACATTGGGATTATTCGGGAAATGAATCGTGTCCTCGGGTGATCCGTCACCGAAATCCCATATCCAGGTTTTAATATACAAAGGTGGTGCCGGCAGAAATGATAAATCCGTAAAACATACAGGCTGCCCTTTACAATTAGGCGCCGTCGAGGAGAAAAATGCATGAGGTGTTTCAGTGACGTCAACTAAATGGGTGATTGAATTTTTACAACCATTTGTATCGGTCAAAGTAAGTGTAACATCAAATTGATTAGCTGCCCCGTATATATGAAGAGGATTGTGACCATACCCAAAAGTTCCGTCACCAAAATTCCATAGTACCATATATCCAATCGCTCCAAGATCAGTAATAGAAGAATCTATATGAAACTGAACTGCATTATTCTGACCTCCGAATTCCCAGGTAAATTCAACTGCAGGAAGTGGAAACACAGTAATTCCTGCTGATCCGGCTATCATCCCGGGTACGGCTGTGCAATGAGCATCTGTCAAAGAAGTAATGGTATATATGCATGATTGTGCAGGATAAACCTGGACAATATAAGGAGAGGACATAATTCCATTTACAGTTGTCGAATTTGTCCCATCAGAATAGGTCAATGACCATGGCGGAGTTCCTGTAAGATCGAATCTCAGGTTTATGCTATTACCACTGCAAACTTTATCAGTTGAATCTATAGAAATGTTTGCAGAAGGTGTCGGGTATTCCTGAATCAGGGTAATACTTTGTGTTGTGGAACACGAGGCTGCATCCGTTACTGTTACCGTATAGGTTCCCGGTAATAAATTGATTGCCGGATTTGTTGTCTGTGAAAGGGGATCATTCCATTGGAAGCTATAGGGCGCTGTTCCTCCTGAAACATTAGCAAATGCTGATCCATCATTGGCACCGAAACAAGTTACATTTATTCCGGCTATTGTCACAATAATTTGATTAACAGTAACATTTAAAGAAGGAGGGGTCGCGGGATTACAGCCATTTGCATCGGTGAATGTGACAGAAAGAGATTGTACACCTCCCGAATTCCATATCACTGTAATGGAATTAGTGCCGGCACCGGAAGTAATAGTACCACCGGTAACTGACCAGTTATAATTGGTCATTCCCACATTGGTGGAATATAGATGAGCAGTATTAAAGCAAACTGTGGTTGGACCGGTAATGACTGGGACCGGTAGGGGATTAACTGTTACTGTCGCGTTAATTGGCAGACCTGTGCAACCATTAGCTGTTGGGACAATCGTATATGTGACCATCCCCGGGGATGTATTCGTATTTATCAGGTTTTGTGAAATATTATTTCCTGTCCCGTTGGCTGCCCCCGTGATACTGCCTGGAGGGGAAACCAAAAATGTCCAGGAAAAGTTTGTATTTGAGGTAAGACTCAGGAGGTTGATATCGCATGATTCGTTGGAACAGATTGTCTGAAAAACAGGTGTTGCGGTTACAGCAGGGATTGGATTAACGGTAACAATAACCTGAATAGGAGTGCCTGTGCATCCGTTTGCCGTAGGTACGATTGTATAAGTTACTTGTGCTGAATTTGTGGTTCCGTTTACCAATGTTTGAACGATAGCATCCCCGGAACCGGCTAAAGCTCCGGTAACACTGCCAAACGGAACTATAGAAACTGACCAGGTGAATATTGTGGTGGGTGTGCTACTGGTAAGGATAATGCCAGTAGTTCCTCCGGAGCAGATAGCCTGAACTGGCGGTGTAGCAATAACCGTGGGGGTTGGAAACACCGTTAATGTTACTGAATTACTGGTTTGTGCCGGTGGGCATGAACCATTTAAAATGCAACGATACTTATATCCATTCATTCCGGCAGTTACTCCAGTCAGGATTAATGAATCGGTTGTTGTACCACTATAAACACCACCATCAGAAAGATTGGTCCATCCTGTTCCGGAGTTAACCTGCCAACTGTAAGTAAGTCCTGTACCGGTTGCTGAGATCTCAAAAGAAGTGTTTAGCCCTTCGCAAAGAGAACGGTCAGAAGGTTGAGTATTAATGGATATTGAAGCGTCGATTGTTACCTGTTTTGTGATAGAATCCTTACAACCTTCCGTCGAGAAGGATACAAGTTTTACATTATAGATGCCAGGCAAGGCAAAGATATGCAAAGGATTCTGGACTCCATTGACAAGAGGTGTGCCATCGCCGAAATTCCATATCCATCCCGTAACCGCATTCTGGTTTACATAACTGGAATCATAAAATTGCATACTGGTTCCTGAACATGCGCTATCATGGTAGAAGTTAGTTGTGATTCTCGTATATTTAATCGTTTCCCGGATCGTATCCGTACAACCGTTTAATGCAGTAAGTATGCAACTGATGGTATCTCCTTCTGGAGGGTTGTGCATCACAATTTGTTGAACTGTATCCCCATTACTCCATTGATAATGGGCAAAACCGGGAGGAGCCGTCAGGGTTAGAGATGAATCTGCCTGACGGCACATGGCTACCTCGATAGAAAGAGAGCCGCATGATGCCGATATATATGCATATCCGCGGTGAACCTGATAGGCGCAGCCATGTGTGGTAAAAACCACCTGGATAGTTTGTCCGGCATAATTACTAAGGTTCATCCCCACAGTAGTCCAGTTCTTCCAGTAGCATCCATCATTCTGATAACCAACATTAGGGCAATAATTCCATCCTCCCAAAACAGGGCAATTAGGCGGATCAGTGCATGGGGGTGCATAAATATGATAAAATCCACAAACTGAGTCAATGATGGTTCCTGATGTATCTTCTACAGTAACTTCAAAACCCGGCTGTTCATCGTACGAATGATTCGGCGATTCCAGGACGGCTGCATAACGGTAAATAAAAAGATATTTTGAATTGGTAACATTTATCTGGTATTTTAACTGCTCTGCATTGCCACCTTGTGAAGTATCTCCCAAACGGGCACTGTATGCATCACCCGGGAAAACGGTTATTAAATTGTTGCAGGTATAGGGATCATAAGTACCTGGCCCGGCCATAATAATATGTCTTCTTCCGGGAACAGGCCAGGTCTGTGCAAATCCTTGTGTAATACAAGGAGTTAATACAGGCTTATTATGTACCATAGTAAAAGTTCCGTAACAGCCAGTCCAGTTTGTGAAGTTGCCAAGGTTAAAATTGGAGTTAGGACAAGTTGTACATGTTTGCCCCTCAATAATGCCAGAATATATAATGATTAAAAAAAAGCAAAGGGAAACATAGTTCAAAATCTTCATATTTTCTTTTGAAAATAATTGCACCTCAAATTAGATTAACAATAACTATACGATGGAAGAAAGTAGTCTGGGCAAGTATCAAAGTGATACCTGCGGAATTAAATGTAATAAGCCTGATGGATCTGTGTAACAGGTTTTGCATAGGCTCTCTTAATTAATAGATCTCTTTTTTAAGTTTATCTGTCCTGACCATTGGAATGTTATATTAATGGTTCTCAATTAATTTATTGTTTTACGACAGAATTTTCACAAAGTTTCATTTTATTGACCGCCTTTATATATTCTGGTAGAGTATGAAAATTTTATCTTGGATGAGAGAATAATGTTATTAATTTATTTACACCCTATAAATCCTGATGCTGTTGACTCTTTCTTCATTTGTCGACGGCATGGTTGAGTACTAAATATCAGGACAACCCTACTAGCACAAAAACATAAGCCGTTTCTTCAGATTTATTTCTTTCCGGGCTTTAATAAGCATACATTGTGCCTAATTAGACAGCCCAGCAAAAAGAAAATGAACAGAAATGATTTAATCGCTTAAATACAAAAGAATTAGAGAAAAAATGTTGGTTTTGAAATAATTAGGAGATCATGAAATTCTTTTAATATTCCTTAATAAAAACCGCACATGTGTACGATTTTAAGTACTGATTTATAAAGAAATCCCGGAAATCAAAAAAGAAAAAAAAGCCGTCTTAATTGACGGCTTTCGATCATTAAAAAAGTAGAAAAAGGATCTTTTTAATTTATAGTGAGGCGACTTTCTTTTTCACCTCATTCCTGACAAGCGCAAATTCAATGCCATTGAAGTTATAATCCGCTATTTCTTTATACAAGGCATTTGCTTTGTCCTTGTTACCATTGGCTTCGTAAGCAGTTGCAAGCCAGTATTTATTATAAATCGATATCTGTTGAGTCTTTTCAAAATGCGCAACTGCATCGGCAAAATTTTTCTGCTTATAAGCAATGAATCCCAGGGCAAATTCATAACCGTCTAACTTTGTCGGATCAGTGAGGGGTTCGAGAGTCTTTTTGATCTCTTCTGCTTTTGCTTTTGCATCCTCATATTTGCCGTCCAAAGCTGCTGACAATGATTCCAGCGAGAGAACAGCTCCTTTCTGACTGAGTTTAGCTTCGTCAGTCCCTAGGTCATTACCTATCTGTAGGGAAAGGGGCTCGATTTGTGGGATCAGCTCTTTTAATTTTGCAGCATCGTTATAAAAAGTTGCAATGCTTGCGCAATCCTGCAGGTACAAACTCTTGGCAAAGTTAGTTTTGCTAGGATCTCCCTCATCTGATTTTAAATTGGCAATAGCATCCATGTAAATTTTTTCAGCTGTTTTTGGATCTCCCGAGTATAAATAAGTATAGGCTATAAAAGGAATTGCACCCGAGGCCGATTGATCATATTTGCCACCATTCATGAAGTTCTGCCTTGCATCATCCATATTACCCAGGAAGGTGTCGGCATTTCCTTTTTTGTAATAGGCATCCGGCGAATTCGGATCAAGCTGGATGGCTTTTGTGTAGCAATCCCGTGCTTTTTCAAGTTCGTTCTCTGCCCTGTAACAGTCGCCAAGAGCGATCTCCATCCCCGGACTGGAAGGAGCAAGATTAACAGCTTTCAATCCATTCTCTTCCGCCTTCTTGAAATCCTTGGGTTCAAAGAAAAGATAGGCATTGATCAAAGCCGCATATCCTCCAACCCATTTCGGGTCCAGTTCAATGGCTTTCTGAAAGCAGGTCCTGGCTTTATCTGGTTGATTGCCTGCTAAATAAGTCGTGCCAAGATCAACCTGTGGCCGTGGTGCCTCCGGGTACTTGCCTGCAATCTCCTGGGCAATTTTAAGTCGTTTATCCCAATCACTATTTAAAAAGGTGAGTGTAAAATCATAATACATCTTTTCCCAGTCACTTACGCCTTCAAGGTTAGACTTGGCCTTATCGACATCATCTGCAAATTCTTTCGGTGTAAGATCCACAGTTGCTTTATAAAGGTAGGCAATCGCCAGTTTCGGATCTGCCCCGATGGCATTCATAAAATATGTCCTTGCTTGCTTGGTATCATTCTGATCCAATGATTGCAATCCTTTCCGGAAATTTTCCGTTGCCTCTTTAGACTGGGTGCTTACAGGAATATCATTTGATTTTTTCTGCGAACTACAGCCGGAAATTATTAACAGTAACATCCATCCGGCTATTGATAATTTCATGTATGAACTTTTCATGGTGCGTTTGTTTATTATGTTTATAAATGTGGTAAAATCAGGATTGCAATTGTGCAAGGTAAGAGGTACAGAGTCTCGGTCAGAAATGTATCTTCAACATCAATAATGTATGCAAATATAATTCGAAATCGATCTAAATAAAAATAATAGCTCAAATTATTTTTAATCAACGTAATAACCTGATCAAAATATTCAAGCCATAGGGTTTTAGAAACACAACAAGTCAACATTCCGCAAAGTATTTTTGGCAAATTCGTTGCATTTCTGTTTAAATTTTAGTAAATTGCGTCATGAGATTGGATCATGGGTTAGCCAGGGCATAATTCTTGTTGTGAATTAATGAGAAATGGATATTAAAGTATTTTAAATCAAACAAAATGAAAAAGCACATTACTTTGTTAGCAATCATCATCATGACGGGAATTACAGTATTTTCTCAAAACCTTTATAATACCAAATGGTCTGATTATAATTCATCGGGTGTTCTGCAGGGGTATTTTCATTTCGGTACCGATACGTTATCGTATAGCTTCAATAATGTCACTTACACTAACGTTTCGACTTTTAAGGTCAATGGAAATAATTTTGTTATACATGACCTGACTATAACCACATGTCCGCTTATTGATACAGGTAAATATACTTTCCTGATCCACAATGATTCTTTGAAATATACCCTTATCAGTGACGAGTGCACCTCGCGTTCCAACTCGCTGACTACTCAATACTATGTGGCTTTTACTACTGGCATCGCACCACTGAATAAAACAGTAGATTTCTCTTTTTACCCTAATCCTGTAAAAGATCTCCTCACCTTCAAGGCATCTGAAATTTATTCCCATTACAGCTTTGTTATCCTGAACCTTAATGGTCAGGAACTCCTGAAACAGACAATCAGTGAGGCCAAAACAATAATTGATGTCAGCACCCTGCCAGGCGGCGTCTATTTTATGAAAATAACCGGGGATAGTTTTGTTCAGGTCAGGAAACTAATTAAGGAATAAAGACACCTTTACGAAGTAATTTCAAAGATTCTTATCTGTTCAGTGTGTTGTTTAACAACTCATTATATAATTATTCATTATATATTTTTTTCATTCTTCATTATTTTTCCCTCAGATATACCCTGAGCGAACCCAGAGCGAAGGAAGAGCGAACCTAAGACGAACAAAGTCTATAGAAAGTCTATAGGAAGTCTATAGGAAGTCTGGTGAGAAAGTGTTTAAATGATTGAATAACAGAAAAATAATTGCAAGGGGTTTTAGCTTTTTCTTCCTCTTTATCGTCCCCCGATCAAAATACAAACGCCGTAAGTGATTGACCTACGGCGTATTAGATTGGTTTGTTTGTTGTCCCGCCAGGATTCCTTCTATATACGTTCACTTGGTTTCACTAAAATACAGTAATATGTTAAAAGATTGAACAACAATATAATAGATAATCATTAACTTCAGACTTAAATACTTCTTGTCGTCATTTGTGGTCACTTTATCGGACAAAAATCGGACAAATGTTATTACTTGTCGATTTTTTAGTAATTTAGTGACGATTCTTTAATATTTATTTTCAATGGAACCATATTTCAAGCTAAGAAATCAAACTAATAAAAAAGGGTATCATCAAATACAATTGGTTTATTCTCATGGTGGAAAGGAAATTCGTCTTGGAACGGGGAGAAGCGTACCATCAAAATATTGGAATACGAAAGACAAGCGAATTACAGCTAAAGCTAAAGACATAAAACTTGATTATATTAAAATTAATAATGAATTAGATGGATTCGAGGCTAAAATAAAGGCTATTATTGGTAAGTACAAACGTGATAATGAAGTTACTTCGGATCCGGATTCTGATTATGTCTACACTGAATTCTTAAGGAATGATCCAGAAAAATCCAAAGAAAAAAATGTCGTTATTTGTTTAGAAGATTATAATGAGCGACGAGAAGCTCGAGTAAAAGATAAAAAATTACATGCTGCTTTGCTGAATGATTTAAAAGACTTCTTAGAATCTATTGGTAGGCCAGCAGATAAATTTTATTTTAAAGATATTACTTATAGATTTTTAGAAGATTTTGTGGATTCATTTTTAAAAAGAGATTATATTGTTTATCATTTCAAAAAGCGGGGTACGGTTAGAGTCAAGAAGAAAAAGGTTGGTTTAGAAAATTCTACAATAAAAAAGAGAATATCAACCTTTAAAACATTTATTGGTAGAATGAGAAAGGAGGGGAAGAATGTCAACATGGATTACAAGGATTTTAAAGTCGAGTTAAAAGATTTAAGAGATGATGACAACATAATCACTCTTGATCCAGATGAATTTAAATTGGTTAAGGATTTCGATTTATCGAATAATCCAAGCTTGGAGAGGGTTAGGGATTTATATATTGTGGATTGTCAACTAGGACTGAGGTTTGGAGATCTCATGAGATTAGATAAAAGCCATATAAGAGAAAAATTAGCAGAAGATGGAAGGGTAATGAAATATATTGATATCGTGACCGAAAAAACAAACAAAAGAGTTTATCCCCCAATTCGCCCATTCACAGAAAGAACATTAGAAAAATATAAATTTGTACTACCACAAATTTCTAATGACAAAGCAGATGAGTATATCCGTAAAGCACTCAAACTCATGAATATTAAGACCTTAAATGAAAATATTGAAAGTCAGCGACAATCGGGGCCAAAACCGGAAGCCACAATTAAACCAAAATATGAATATTTGACCTTTCATACAGCGAGGAAGTACTTTATAACAGACTGTTTGATGAAGAATGTTCCAATAAATAAGATTATGGAATGGAGTGGACATAATTCCGATTTTAGAGTCGTTGAAAGATACATCAATAAAAAGATGAGTGGATTTGGTGTCTCTCCAGATTTGTTTGATGATTAAATCAGGGGAATGATATCAGCTTATTTCCTTCCCCAAAGAATTTTAAAACTTTTTGATTTTTAAATTTTATAATAAGATAGACAAAGAATATATCTTATTATGAAGAATTTTATTGAAATGTTCGAATTTCTTTCTAATTGTGATAGTAAAACGATGTTGGTCGAAATTAATGAGTATGCTCAGTACCTCTTAAAGCAGTGTAAAAATGATGCTGAAATTAATTTTCTTACCAATATTGGAAAAGTCATAGAATTGAATAGACTTACGGAATGGTACTGTACCAATAGGTTTAACGAATTACTATATGGTAAAGAAAAATCTGAAGATGTAATTATGACAGTTGAAGGAGCAGCCGATTACTTGAAAACTACCGATACAACAGTTTATGCTCTTTTAAAGAAAGGGAAAATCAGGAAAATTGAAATTTCAACGGTGGATAAACCCGGTGCAAGACCAATCGTTCGTATCAGAAAATCGGATATTGATAATTATTTGAATGGCAAATAACCGAGTCTTCCAAAAAGCTGAAATCCGGGAATGTCCCAAAACGAGACATGGTAATATTTAGCTTTTTAATGAAAGAGAGTTTCTGGAAGCCCCTGAAGTTATATTCACTATTTTCTCAGGTATATACATGCAAAGGTTTGGAAATTAATTACTAAGAAAAGCAAACACTATTTAAAAACAATATCCGTTACAGGATGGATCTCCCATGCCGTTTTAGGTTTTAGGTTTTTATATCCTACTACCCCTGGTTTATGATCGATATCATAGAATAAGGAACCTGAAACACTAATCTTGATTGGCTTATCAATGAAAAATTTTTTCGAGCCGCAGATCTTCCCGAATCTTACTACCATCTTATCTCTTAATTCTTTCATCACAGTGTAGTTAGAAGAGGTCTTATCCGGTAATCCTGACACTTCGACATTCATCAGTAGTGCTTTACTAGTATCGCTGTTACTACCGATAATGGTGTGGTAATCATTATCCCCTTCACGGTATATGACAAAGATATATGCTGTCTTTACGGAAACACTTCGATTCTCTTCTTCTACTCTTTGTGAATCAGAATCTTTAGTGATTGGAGGCTCATAACCTCGCATGTAGTCATCTGTGGGAAGGGTCTTAATCAATGCCGGTAATGTGTTGAACACTTCAACCGGTGCAGTTACGATTGAAGTTTTGGCTTCTTTCCTATCTTTACCTGCAAAACTGTCGTTTGTACAATTTGTCTGCCCAATAACCAAAACAGGGAAAAGGATTATTAGGATACATAAATAATTCTTCATATTTCGTAGAATTGATTTATAACAAATTCAAGGCTTTTTTTCTGATAAAGAACATCTTATCAATCAGCGAATATAAGGAATCTAAATTGAAATGTCAAGGGTTTACTGTCTTATCAAGAATTGTAAGATGAAGGAAATTGAAATTTCAACTGTGGGAAACTTGGGGTCAGCTCTTTAATTAGATCTGGAACTTAGAGATTGATAGATATTTGGATATGAGATGACACCAAATTTAACGTTGAGATAATGGATCTAAACAATTCGGTTGGCCTTACAATTTACTGTTTTAAAGTCATTTAAGGTTCTCAGAATTGGAGAACCTATTATGATTCAGGGATCATCAGATTTGAAAAGAGATCACAGAAAAAACGCATTCATTCGGTCGAACAAAACTAATTGATTAAAATTAGCTTTATTTGTCACCCTTACAACTGATTTGTTTTTCTGTTTGAAACCCTGTACCTTAGCCGCCTGAAACAAAAACTCGACCATAGCATGAGAACAATTAAATTTTCAGAAGAAGAGATTTCTTCATTACATAAGGTTTATCTTGAAAAACTTGCTCAGGCTGAAAAGGATCTTCAGCGAATCAAAGACGTCTTGAAAAAATTGGAAGTTTCTATACCTAAAGAGACTGTTGAAGAAGAAACAATCGTAATAAAAAGAGGACGTAAGCCAAAAGTAAAAGTTATTGAACCTAAGGTTCCAAAGAAAAGGGGCAGAAAACCAAAAGTTGTTGCATCCATAGTTGAATCCATTCCCGAAACGGTTATTAAGGAACCAAAAAAGAGAGGCAGGAAACCAAAGGAGAAAGGTGTTGAATTTACTGTGCCTAAAAAACGAGGTAGACCTGCAAAAGTTACCGTTGTATCCACAAATGAAGTTTCTGCTTTAGTTCCGAAAGAACCCAAAAAGAGAGGCAGGAAACCCAAAGTTTCTAATGTTCCCACAGCCGAATCAGAACTTATCCCTGTAAATGCAGAAGAGAAGAAGATCTTCAGAAAAAAATCACCATATAAGAAGAGACGCAAAAGTGGAAAAAGGATAACTCTGAAAAATTTAAGTAACCCGCTTAAATTGAAAGAACCCAAAGAGGATCCCATTGATAAAATTACTCCTGAAGTAGAGCCAATCGCTTCTCCAACAATGGAAAATATTATTGCTCAAATAGAGGAACAAGATATTACTCCAACTGAGGAACCAAAGGAATAGTTTAACAACAAAGAAAGTGAAAGATATTAATAATTCTGAAGTGAAATTGGATATTCGTGATAAATCTTCCCATCTAACTGACATCCCCCTTTAGCGTGATATAAATGTTTCGAATCTATGGTTGGATCAAGTTTATTAGGATTATTTTTCGATTTCCCCCATTGTTTAAAGAAAAAAGGAATGTGATCAGGATTACATATATCATGGATATCATCAATCCATTCTTTTTTAATTAATCTTCCATTTGGACCTGATTCTCCACCAACAATTACCCAGTCAATACCTGTAAGACTTTCAATTTTTATTGGAGCTATCAGTGGCTCAAAAGATAGAAATTTAGTAGATGCAGATGTTTGTAGTAAATGGTTGATTCTATCTATATGCTTGTTATTTTCGACCGTCACACCCATCCAGATATTTGGAGTCCATCGTATTTGCTGAGATAATTTAAGTAATCGTTCAGAACGTTTTGTTAATACCTGATATGTATGCTGCGGCGTTTTATTCATGACTTCAAAAACTTTCATAATATAGGCTGTATCTATATTTTCATGAAAAATATCACTCATTGAGTTTACAAAAACCATTTTAGATTTTTTCCAGCTAATTGGTTGCTCCAAGATATCAGCATGCATTGTTAAAGCAAAACCATTTTTATATTTTGGGTTGCCCATCGCTTTCAACCGTTTAGAAAGTTTTTCAGCATAACAGTTATTACACCCCTCAGATATTTTGGTACATCCAGTAGTGGGGTTCCACGTAAATTCAGTCCATGCAATTGAAGTTTTTGCCATTATTTAAGTTTTAGTATAGAATCATTGTTTAGTTTTCCAGTACCTTTAACATCAATAAAACTAATCTTATCCTGATGGACTAAAGATTTAACTTCTTTAATATAATCTGAAGAATGGAACTTCATAAAGTATTCGTTAATAATACATTTCCATAAATCAATCCTACGACTACCTGACTTGGGTATATTGTCAATGATACTTTTTCTAAGATCCGAATAGTAATTACAAGGAAGAACAAAATCAATTGAAGTGTCTTGGAATAATGTATCCATAGTTGTACAATTCCAAATATGTTTCCAAAACGCTTTAAACATTATAT
>JBEKQA010000090.1:0-12480 GCA_049520195.1 Bacteroidales bacterium | reverse complement strand
CAATGGCAGTAACAGGAAAGTCTCCCTGCGGTGACTTGACAGTTTATAGTGAACTGATCCTTACAGTAAATCAATCACCGGTCGCCAATGCCGGTCCGGATATCATCATTGAACCTTCTATGACGGCCACATTGTCTGGCTCCGCTACAGGTGGTTCAGGTCTGTACTCATACAGCTGGCAGCCTTCCCAGTTTCTTCTGAATCCTGACAGCGATACAACTACCACGATTCCCTTGACACAAAATACCCGGTTTGTCCTTACAGTTCTCGATTTGGTGACCGGATGTTCCGGGAAAGACAGTGTTGAAGTGCAAACTGGAGCGTCAGTTCTTGCACCGGTTGCAGTGGATGATCATGATAGCACCTTTATGAACATTCCGGTCATTGTCAGTTTCATGAAAAATGACATCAATCCGTATGGTGATTTTCTGTCAGCTACCTTCTACGATGGCCCTTCTCATGGTACAATAAAACTACAGGATGATACCTTAGCGGTGTATGAGCCTGAGACAGGCTACCAGGGTCCCGACCTTGTCCGGTATGTTCTCTATGATCCTGTCAAAAAGAAGACCAGCGATACAGCCACAATCTACTTAAAGGTGGGTCCGGAAATTAACATTGTCATTCATAATGTCATTACACCAAATGGTGATGGAAAAAATGATAAGTGGATCATTGACGGCATTGAAGATTATCCGGAAAATTCGGTCCTGGTGTTCAATCGCTGGGGAGATAAAATCAGATCATTCACCAGATATGACAACCAATCCAACAGCTGGGACGGCACTAACAGGCAGAATAATCCTGTCCCGGATGGTACCTATTTTTACATTATTAATATTGACCATGTCGGTAAATTCAAAGGTTGGATTTATGTACGCGCAAACTCGAATTAGTTTTTCCATCGTAAAAATTATGTTAATAACGATAAAAAAAATAGTCTTATGAAAAAGTTCATATATGTTGCATTGATAGTTCTTGCCTCGACGGGGAGCTATGCACAGCAGGATCCGATTTTAACCAATTACTTGTCCAATTCTATCGCAATAAACCCGGCTTATGCAGGAACTTCCGAAGCATTATCGATAAATCTGGTGGAAAGAGTGCAATGGGTTGGAATGAATGGTGGTCCTAATACAACATCATTCACCACCAGTACGAACCTCCCAAATCCTCACTTGGGAATCGGCCTGTTTGCATACCGTGATGCCTTGGGCCCGACCGTCGAAACTGGTATGATGGGATCATTTGCCTACAGGATCCTTTTCCCAAAAGGGAAACTGTCATTCGGTGTGCAGTTTGGGTTTGATTACCTTGGCGTGGACTGGAATGAGTTAAACCCCGAGGATCCGAGCGATCCGTTGATTAACAACCAGGTAAAAGACAAGGCTGCGCTTGATGCCGGCTTCGGAATGTATTATTCCTCCAATCTGTTTTTTGTGGGAGCTGCTTCCACGCACCTTCTCGAGAATAAAATCCTTGTGTCGGAAGATCCGACGGATGGTAAGACATCCTTTTCCAAGCTGCTCCGGCATTTTTATCTGAACGGGGGCTTTGCCATCCCACTATCCGACAATCTTTTACTGAGGCCTACTGCAATGTTAAGATATGTTGCCAATTCACCTTTACAGGCGGATCTGGATCTCGGCTTGCTGATCCATGAAGTGTTATGGATTGGATTAGGATACCGGACAGAGAACTGCCTTAATTTTATGGTGGAGGTAAACATTGCAAAGAACTTGCACATTGGCTATTCCTACGATGCCTGGTTTAATCCACTTGTGGCAAACAACATGGGATCACATGAAATCCATATCGGGTATGATTTTGATCTGTTTAAAACGGGAAGGATGCCCTCTACAAGGGTATTTTAATAATATCCGGACCACTCACTTCGTGACGCAAAAAGGGAAATAGCGAGATAGCGAAATAGCGAAATGGCGAAAAAAGTGGCAAGTGCAAGGTGCAAAACGAAAAGTGTAAAATCTAAAACATAATGTGCAAACTGCAAATTTTTACATTTTGCATATTACATTTTGCATTTGTCTTTACACCCTGAGCGAACCTAGGGCGAAGGAAGGGCGAACCACCGGTATACTTTCGCTATACTTTGAATATACAAACGCTATACAAACGTGGTGAAAAAAGTAAGCTAATTGCTAGTTATCAGTCTGTTATAAAAAATATTTTTTTCAAAACATGTCGTTATTGCCTGGAATACAACAAGTTAATGATGATATTTTATTAGTGACTGTGTAACAGAGTGGCAAAGATTAGTGTTAAGTTATTAAGTTTTAAGTATTAAGAAAGGGGAGTTTGGTGACGCGTTACCCGACCAACCCATGTAAGAAAAATGCCGTGCAATTTGCACGCAACAGAAAATCAAATGATGTTGATAATCAATAAGAAATTAAAGAATATAATTACATCAAATAGCGGATTCCCTTCATTTTTGTTACGGATTCCCGCAAAGATATAAATCACCATTTCGCGTTACGTGTTACTCGTCACGCGTTACGGTGATGAGCCCCTCTTCACATTCGCTTCACATTCGCTTTAGGTTCGCTCAAGGTTCGTCCCCTAATTTATCCATTTCCAGGGAGTAACGGGGAGGGATTCAGGGAGGGATTTTTTTTGAATCCTCCCCGTCAAACAGGTAGGATTTACGGGGTATTATAGTACTTAGGGGTATATAGGGTATATATATATAATAATTAAAATAAGAAAAATAGGCCCACCCACCTACCTGAAGTCCTAAACGATCCAAAAGAGTTCAACACGATTTTATTGCATCCTTTTTTCAGTTTCATAAAACTTCCGGCCATTTAATCCTACCCTTCCCTCCCTGATGCTTCAAAAGCCCCTGTTTTACTTCCTTTTTTCGGGGAGGGTAGGTTCAAGGTAGGATTATCTTTCAGATAATCCCTCCCCAAAGAACAAATGTAAAGTGTAAGGTGTAAAGTGTAATTAATTTACACTGTGCAGTTTACGTATTGCACTTTACACTTTTCGTTTGCAGTTCACACATTACCTGCCTGCCAGCAAGCAGGTATCGAGATAGCGAAATTGTAAGATAGTGAAACATTTCGGAAGACAGGCAAATCTTTACACTTTAAAGTTTACATTTTGCATTTGTCTCTTGGGGGTATACCCTGAGCGAACCTAGGGCGAAGGAAGGGCGAACCACGGGTATACTTTCGCTATACTTTGGATATACAATCGCTATACAAACGGTGTAAAAAAAGTAAGCTAATTGCTAGTTATCAGTCTGTTATAAAATATATTTTTTTCAAAACATGTCGTTATTGCCTGGAATACAACAAGTTAATGATGAGATTTTATTAGTGACAGAAGCAAGTGAGGAGTGAAGAGTGAGGAGTGTAATGTGTAGTAAGAAATACGTAAGGTATAAAGTGTAATTAATTTACATTTTGCAGTTTACGTATTGCACTTTACACTTTTCGTTTGCAGCTCCCACATTACCTGCCTGCCGATACACAAACAAGATATCGTCTTTTGATTTCGTGATGGACTTTCTTGTTTCCACAAGGTAAGGAAGGCTGTTTTGGTATTTCTTTGCATTTTATACTTTGCAATCGGGAAATTGATCACTTTTTAAAGAAACGAGCCTCTAAATTATAATAAGTCGAAAAGATTAAAAAGTATTGTTAATAAATTTGATATTCTGTAGATAAGAATATATTTGATATTAAGATTATTTTTTACATTTGCTTTGTGGGATTATTATGGTAATGAAGTGATATTGATTTATGGGGTACATGAAATTGTTTTTAAGTTTAATAGGGAATGTTTTCTGATAGTTGAGATATATCCACATTGCAGACGTACAACCGTTATGTGAGATCGAAAAAATAATTAACATGAAAGAAGTAATTGCCTTAATCTTTCTGTGTTTGTTTTCTGGCTATACAGTATATTTAACAATCAATAAAAGAATTAATACAGTAATCACCACTGTCTTCCTTTCATTTTCTCTTTTTGCGAGTATAGTTATTTCAAATTATGATTTAATAAAAACAATTAAATGGAAGGATTTTCAACTTGAAACCTTTCAACATGATGTTAATGTGTTAAAAGACAATGCGATCAATGAAATTAAAAAGGAAGTTAATGATCAAAAACAATCTATAGTTTTATTAATTACTAATGCGAATGATACAAGAGAAAGTATTAATAAACAGCGTAAATCAATAGATTCACTTTTATCAATTATTAAACAGACTCAGAAAGCAATTGATTCTCAGAAAGAATTTGTGCAGCTATTAAATAATATGGCAAAAAATACTGAAAATAGGATTGTCGAATTGAATAAGGCTTCAAGTCAAATTGCAAAATTGTTAATTAAAACAACTTACTTACAAATAGAAACAAAAAATGAATTTGGGACGGAGAGAGCAAATATTGCGATAAAACAAATTTTAACTGAACTTAACCAAATTATAACAGTTGTAATACCGGACCCAGTGGAAAGAGATAAATGGATTAATTCAATAATTCATGCAATTCCAGAACATAAACCATGACCTTGCATAACGTGTCTCTAACCGCAACAAAGCTACCGCAATGTTGCAAGCAAAGGCGATGCCTTTGCTTCAGTTAGCTGAATTTTGAATGCATAGAAAATATCTAAAATTCAATAAAATAAAAACAAACATCTTATGATAAGTCGAATTTGGCATGGCTATACAACGCCTTCTAATGCCGATATTTATGAGAATCTCTTAAAAGAAGAAATTTTTATTGGTATTAGAAATCGTTCCATCGCTGGTTACAAAGGGATCCAGCTCTTAAGGCGTAATGTTGAATCTAAAGTTGAATTCATCACAATAATGTGGTTTGATTCAATTTCCTCGGTAATAGAATTTGCAGGAGTTGATTACGAGAAAGCGGTAGTACCCGAGAAAGCTCAGAAAGTTCTTTCACGATTTGATAAGAGATCTCAACATTACGAAGTAAGAAGTAATGATGATTTTAAAAACCTGACCTTGTGATTAAAGGACGTTCATGATAAATTAGATTTATCATTAATTTTCTTAACTATGAAAACGCTTACAATCTCATTTGGATTTTTAATATTGTCGTTTCTGTGCGGCGCTCAGAACTGGGCTCCTGTCGGAGCAACATGGTATTATACAGAATATTTTGCTTTCAGTCCTGATATTAACTATATCAAAATCGAATCGTTTAAGGATACGATCATCCAGGGCAAAACTTGTAAAGAATTAATTAAGCGTCACAATCTCGTTTGTGCTGACAGGCCGGATACAGAATTTATGTACTCAGAGAATAATAAAGTTTATTTCCTGGATACCATTTTCAATTCATTTCAGACTCTTTATGATTTCGGTGCAAATGCCGGAGATCAATGGATGATTAAAATCAAAAATTACAGTAATCCTGCAGTTCCTGACACTTTGTTTGTTCATATTGATTCAACAACATTTAAAACCATAAACGGAATCCAACTGAAAATGCAATATGTCACTTACCATTTCCATAATGCGGTTGACCCTGGTTTTGCCTACTCTTCAGTAATACTTGAGAGGATTGGGGATACTCTGTATATGTTTAACTTTTGGCCTTCATCGGATTTTGCCTGCGATGGGAATCTTAGTGGCGGATTGCGGTGCTACAGTGATTCAGTTGTAGGTAATTACGAAACCGGAATTGCCGACTCCTGCAATTATGTCTATACCGGTATTAATGAGAAAAGTTCTGCTTCTGTTAATGTTTATCCAAATCCCGTTTCGGATTTTATTTTTATTAAATCACCTGGGCGGAGTTCATTCTCATTCAGACTTTTAAATGTTTTGGGTATAGAATGTTTGGCAGGGAGAACGGGAAATTCAGAAATTGATATCAAATCTTTAATGAACGGAATTTACTTTCTTGAATTATCAGACCAAAGCAATACCTTATTGGTTTGCAGGAAAATCATAAAGAAATAATTCATAGTGACAGACTTGCATCCTCAAGTAAAAAGATCTGGCTACGGTTAATGATCATGACCTGCAAAATTGTCAGTGGCGTTTTAATAAATGGATTTATGAATATAACGATAAGGCAGGCAAGAGAAGTTGACTTCAAAGAAACGGAAAACCTGACGAGGGAAGCCTTCTGGGATCTATATAAGCCGGGCAGTGATGAGCATTTAGTCCTTCATAAAATAAGGGAAAGTATATCTTATATCGGTGAATTGGATCTGATCCTTGCTTTAGATCGAAAAATCATTGGTCATATAATTTGTACAAAAGCCAGGGTTGTCGATTCAATGAATCAGGATCATTTATTGTTGTGTGCCGGGCCGTTTTCTATCATGAATGAGTACCAGGGAAAAGGGTATGGTTCTGACCTCATGGAATATTGTATTGAAAAATCAAAAGAGCTGGGCTATGTAGCGATAATCCTTTTCGGAAATCCTCTATATTATCACCGGTTCGGATTCAGGAATGCGGCTGAATTCGGGATCAGTACAAAGGAAGGATTGAATTTTGATCCATTTATGGTCAAAGAACTGATAGCCGGCGGGCTGAAAGAGATTCGTGGAAAGTTTTATGAGGATGATTCGTTTTTAGTCGATTTGGATGAATTAAACGAATTTGAAAAGCAATTCCCCTTCAAAGAGAAACATGTTACTGATACTCAGTTAAAGATGTAAAAAGAGAACACTACTTAACGAAGTGACAACCTCCCTGGGAGAGATGTCACTTTTTTCTTTATAGATGCCTTTAACTGGTACACTATTGTCTTCCTATTCTTATGATGTAATGAATCCCCTTCAGAAACCCTGCAAACAGGAGTAAGAAACTGATCAAAAACAATGAAAATGCGAGTCCGTCTTTCGCATGCTTGATTGCACTACAACACTCATAATCACTCTGTAATATTCAAATGAATGAAAATGTGTGAATGATGTAACTTTTTTCCAAAATTTTATAATAGTTTTTCTTTTAATCCGTCCTACCTTTAATGTGTATTTTACTTTTTTCGTTATTTACGTTCAACGTTAATAATTTGAGAGACAGAGTTAATCCGGGGATTTAGGTGCATTAGAATCGTGATTATTTTTTAGTTTATGTGGAGAAGAATGATGCCGGAGTTGAAAAATAAATATGAATAAAAACCCGGAGGTTTTTAGCTTTTTATTATTGTTCAGTGGACCCTATATTTTACTTGCCTTGTTGTTTTTACCGTATAATCACTAATTACTTATCCTGAAAAAACAAAATTTTATATCCAAATATGACAAAAGAAGGGAATAAATATTTACCGGCAAATCTTCTCAAGACACCTACAGGAATACAGGGGTTTGATGAAATAACAGGTGGTGGACTGCCAAAAGGTAGGCCAACGCTTATCTGTGGTGGCGCAGGTTGCGGAAAGACTCTTTTCGGAATGGAGTTTATTGTACGTGGTGCCACGCAGTTTGACGAGCCGGGTGTGTTTATGTCATTCGAAGAAACGAATGAAGAATTGATTAAAAATGTCGCTTCACTGGGTTTTGATCTGGAAGGCCTTGTTAAACGTAAAAAAATCGCGCTTGACCATGTTCATATCGAACGCAGTGAAATAGAAGAAACCGGTGAGTACGATCTTGAAGGTTTATTCATACGACTGGGTTATGCAATAGATTCTATCGGAGCCAAACGTGTTGTATTGGACACGATTGAATCACTATTTGCAGGATTACCAAACCAACTGATCTTACGCGCTGAACTGCGGCGTTTATTTCACTGGCTGAAAGAAAAAGGTGTTACTGCGATCATAACTGGCGAACGTGGAGAAGAGACACTGACCAGGCAAGGTTTGGAAGAATATGTTTCAGACTGCGTTATCATGCTCGACCATAGGGTGACCGAACAGACTTCCACACGCCGGTTGCGGGTTGTCAAGTACCGTGGTTCACTGCACGGAACGAATGAATATCCGTTTCTGATTGATGAAAATGGATTTTCAATTTTACCTATTACCTCTTTAGGATTAAAACATAAGATATCAAATGAAAGGATCTCAAGTGGTATCGCTGCACTTGATAAAATGCTTGAAGGAAAAGGTTATTTCCGCGGCAGCACGATACTTGTATCCGGTACAGCCGGTGTGGGAAAAACAAGCGTAGCGGCTCACTTTGCGGATGAAGCATGTAAACGCGGTGAACGTGTCCTTTTTTTCTGTTTCGAAGAATCCCCGGAACAGTTAATGCGTAATATGCTTTCTATCGGTATAAAATTAGAGACCTGGGTGAAGAAAGGACTATTGCAATTCCATGCGGCCCGCCCGACATTTTATGGCCTGGAAATGCACCTGGCGGTAACTCACAAAGCTGTTAATAGTTTCAAGCCTCATATTGTTATTCTGGATCCAATAAATACTTTCGTCATTGGTGATAAAGATGTCGAAGTAAAAATGATGTTAATGCGTATTGTCGATTATCTTAAGTCGAATCAAATAACAGCATTGTTTACCAGCTTTACTTCCAATGATAAAGCTTTAGAGAATACTGATGTTGCAATATCATCGCTGATCGATACGTGGTTATTACTTCGTGACATAGAATTAAGCGGGGAACGCAACAGGGGAATGTATGTTCTTAAATCGCGCGGTATGGCTCACTCTAACCAAATCCGCGAATTCATTTTAACTGACCATGGTGTTGAATTACGGGAGGCTTATATTGGTGCAAGCGGAGTTTTAACGGGGTCGGCCCGTATGGCACAGGAAGCAAATGAAAATGCCGAAGTGTTGATCCGTAAGAACGATGTCGAACGAAAAAAACGTGACATAGAGCGAAAACGTAAGGCATTGGAAGCTCAGATTGCTACCATGCAAATTGATTTTGAACTGGAAGAATCCGAATCTGTTAAAATGATAGAAACAGAACAGGATACTATTAAACGGCTAGAACAGGATAAAGTGGAAATGGCAGAAAGCAGAAAAGCCGGCATAAAAAAGAAAACAACCAACAAGGTGAAGAAATAATTAAAAGGATTATCCCATGAGCTCCAGAAAAGAGAATTCAGAGAAAAAAATGAAAAATGCAAAACCTGTTAAAACAGTAAATGATAAGTGGATACTCCGCTTATACGTTGCCGGACAAACACCAAAAGCCATTACTGCATTTACAAATCTGAAAAAGATATGTGAGGACCAGTTAAAGGGTCAATACTCTATTGAAGTAATTGACCTTTTGATAAATCCACAATTGGGTAGTGAAGACCAGATTTTTGCCTTACCAACATTAGTCAGAAAATTGCCGGTACCTGTTCGTAAGATAATCGGCGATCTGTCAAATACAGAGCGTGTTCTTGTTGGATTGGATTTATTGCCTGTCAGCTGATTTCTTAGTACACGGTTTAATGAAAATAATCATGAAAGAGAAAAAGTCAAATAAAAAAAGCTCAACAGAAAAATTTGATCTGAAAGCATCCGTATTGAGCAAGGAAAGATATATTTTGCGTTTATACATAACCGGTGCAACAAGCCGGTCAGTCCTTGCAATAACGAATCTGAAAAAGATTTGCGAAGAATATCTTGAAGGACGGTACGAACTGGAGGTTATTGATCTCTATCAACGCCCGAGTTTAGCAAAAGATGAACAGATAATTGCAGCCCCGACACTGATTAAAAAACTGCCTCTTCCCTTTCGTCGCATTATCGGAGATATGTCAAACAAAGAAAAAGTTCTTCTAGGATTGGACCTGAAAAAGATAATTTAACAAGATTATTTACAGAACATTTAATACATTTGATTTGTAACACTCATCTCCATGACCAAAACGATAGCACAACTCACAACTGAAAATAAGGAATTACATTCCCGTCTGTCTGAGACAGAAGAAATGCTTGATGCAATCCGGAACGGAGAAATGGATGCGATTGTTGTTTCCGGGACGAAAGGAGAACAAGTCTATTCAATCAGTTCTCCTGAAACACCTTACCGTACCTTTGTAGAAGAGATGAATGAAGGAGCACTTACTCTCACTAAGGATGGGGTTATTATCTATTGTAATAAAAAGTTTGCTAAACTTGTAAAAGAACCCATTGAACATGTTATGGGTTCATCCTTTAAATACTTGCTCGCCCCGGCTGACCAACCGAAATTTGATCGCCTGCTTGCCCGCCTTGCTAAGAAGAAAAACGATGTTCTGATATTATCCTTAACTGACTCACTATATCTGAAATTATCCTTTCTTCTTTTGCCTTCTTATCTGAAAGGTGATCATTGCATCCTGATAGCAACTGACATATCGGAAATAAAGCTGGGAGAAAAAAAACTTCTTGAATTACAAGAATTATTAGTAAAAAAATTAGATGTTATTCAGCGTCTGCGATTGCAACTTATTGATAAAAAGATTGAAAATGAAGTGGAAATAAGAGAAATAAAAAAGACGAATAAAAATCTGGTTAAGGAAATCGCAAAATATAAACTAATAGAAACTGAATTGAAGTATAAACTAAGGCAAAAGAAAGCAGCTACTTGAAAACAGGCTCTTTATAATTTTCAACGTAAAAAATACTGATATCAATCTACTTCGATTTCTTCTCCGTTTTGTTGAACTTTTCTGAAAGAAATGATGTTTTCTGTTTGATTTCCGATCCCGTTACAATTCTCTCGCCACCTGGTTGGCATCCCATATGGTATTCATTATATTGCGCACAGTGAGGGAATCGCCGATATTGTAAATAATGTTCCCTGAATCTCTCATTGCATCGTAGAGGTGATGCTGAGCATGATACCCGACTGCAACCATGATCGTATCTGCTTTAATTTCTACCTCACCACTCGGGGTTTCCACAACAACAGAAGTCTCATTAACCGTTTTTACCGACGAGTTGCATAAAATATCAATCTTGTTGAATGCCAGCAGGTCTTTGAGCATGTCATAATTTGCAAAGCACATGTATTTTCCTCCATCAAGAAGTCCGGATAACGATTCTACAATTGTGACTTTTTTCCCTTGTTGACGCAGCCAAAGGGCTGTTTCGCAACCGACCAGACCTCCACCCACCACGACAATGTTCTCCCCGGAATTTTCTGTTCCATTGAGAATTTCATCTGCCGTGCATACATGATTTTTTCCGCTAAAATCAAGTTTCACTGGTATGGAACCCATCGCAACAATCACTACATCTGCGTCGGATTTTTCAATCATCTCCTTATCAGCAGTACAATTGAGCCGGATATCGATAGGTAGCTTGCTTAGCTGAAATTCATACCATTTGAGCAGTGCGCGATCATCTTTCTTGAAGTCCGGTACACTTCCTGTAATAATGTGGCCGCCAAGTTTGTCATTCTTTTCAAAGAGTGTGACCTTGTGTCCGCGTAAACCGCATACCCGGGCTGCTTCCATCCCTGCAAGGCCTCCACCGACAATAAGTACATGTTTCTTTTCTGTTGCCGGCGTTATTGAAAATGACTTTTCCCTTCCGCAAGCCGGATTTACCGCACAGGAGAGGGGCAAACCATGTGCGAGCCGGTCGAGACAACCCTGGTGACATGAGAGGCACGGGCGGATATCTGCCAGGTTCCCTGTCCTGATTTTTTCAGGCAGAAAAGGATCTGCGAGTAATGGTCTGCCATATCCTACTATATCGCAGCATGTTCCCAGTGCCTCACAGGCCATTTCTGGGTCATCCATCCTGCCTGCCAGTATAATCGGAACATCGACATTTTGTTTTAGGATTTTACCGAACTCCCGGTACATTCCCTTCTCGAAATACATCGGCGGATGATTCCAATACCAGGCGTCATAGGTGCCTGCATCCACGTTCAGCATATCAACCCCGGCTTCCACCAGGATCTTTGCAGCTTCGACTCCCTCAGCGATATCTTTACCCTTTTCTTCAAACTTTTCTCCGGGCAGTGCACCATGTCGCAGAGACTTGATAAAGCTTTTTAAACTGTATCGCAATGACACCGGGAAATCTTCCCCACAGGCGGCTTTAATGCCCTTTACAATATCTGTGGTTATTTTAAGACGGCTCCTTAAATCACCGCCATATGCGTCGGTCCTTTTATTATAGAATGCAATGGCAAACTGGTCAAGCAAATAGCCCTCATGTACTGCATGAATTTCAACTCCGTCAAATTTGGATTCTTTTGCAATAACAGCACAGGCTACAAAAGATGCTATCAATTCCTTTATTTCGTCAACCGTCATGGCCTTGTGATGAATGGAGGGATCCCACCTGTTTTCCTGGTCAGACGGGGCAATGGCCTTCGTCATAAGCTGTGGTATTGCTGCCCTGCCAAATCCCCCGGTTAACTGAAGGAAAGTCCTGGTATCATAGGCATGAATTCGTTCATTCATGAGTGCGCATGACCTCGCAAACATCAGCGGATTATATGTGGCACAAGGCATCAGGAGCGAGGGCATTTCATTATAGTTGACATTTGTAATACCCGTGATAATAAGACCTGTTCCGCCTTTTGCACGCTCAATATAATATTCCTGTGCGTTT
>JBEKQA010000089.1:0-12505 GCA_049520195.1 Bacteroidales bacterium | reverse complement strand
ATCACCATTATCAGCAATGGAGATCTGCGGAAAACTTGTTAAACCAACACGATAGCTCTGAACTAAGATTAAAGTGTCGCCAGGGCCTGTTCCATCTGAATAATAACCCAGTAATTGTCCATGAGCAAACAAGGTATCGAGGTTTAAGCTATCCTTTAAGATTGGCATTGTGGTATTCCAGTAAATTAAACCGTTCCGGTTGATCATGATATATTCGGTAGAACTTTGAATTTCACCACCACCGATACCGCTAAGTACATGTACAACACCATTCTTTCCCATTTCACAGGCAACAGAACCATCTGAAGAGTACCAGGGAGCTTTGTAAGTTGGAACAGTAGTGAGTTTCTTATTTGCATTTGTCAGAATTTCCGTCTTGGTCCAGGTATCACCGTTATCATTTGATTGCATGAGGTACATATCTGAATATGCACCACCTACTACGAAATAGATAGTATCGCCATGAGGAGTTCCCCAGGCATACTCATCACCACCAAAACTAACATAGTTTGTCGAATCCAAGCCCGGGAGTTGAACTCCATCCTTGTCCCAAGTTGACCCGCCATCAGTCGATCTGAAATAGATAAGTGCTCCATCAAGACCTTTGTATTTAGTTCCGCCATTGCCGGTTGGCAATGTCATCACAATAATATGGACATTCATGTTATTGGTTCCATTGGTGATGGTTCTTGGCCATGCCATTGTAGCCACTCCTGTTGGTGGTGCAGGAGACACCTTTTGTGTCCATGTGCCTGTTCCTTTTACAGGACGTGTATTCATAACAAGGCCTCCTGTAGCTGCATGTGCAACAACAATTTCTCCGCCACCATTCCAGGGATTGTATGATGGCCATCCGGTTCTCACACTCTCGATACGAGCTGAAGGCTCAGCAGCCCAGCTTGAGCCGTCAAAATAGTTGTATCCTGTACCACGGTCGGCATAAGCCGTTTCAAGCATGCCCATAATCCAGGTACCTGCCATAGTTCCATCAGGATAAACATAGAAACGATTCTGCGGAGCTTCATTTGTCTGCATATCATAACGTGTCGTACCCAGCTGATCTTCCAACGTCGATTTTGAAGCGACGGTGTTGTTGTGAGGCTGTAAAGGATTCATCACAGCATTATCAATTGTGAAACGTGGAGCCTTTTGCACATACTTACTTTGATTCTTTGAAAGTTGTGCCATTGAACCAACTGCGAAGGTCAGTGTCAATACAAAAAGTAAAATTCTTTTCATTTTTTTTAAGTTTATGATTATAATAAAACAATTGTTTACAAAGATAGTACTAAAATAATTACATTAGGAAAATAATACAATAAGTTTTACACTCTTTGTTTTTACTGATATTACCTTTGCAATATTTTAAACCCAAAAACAGAGAATATGAAAAAAATAAATCCCGTTGTACATTTTGAAATGCCTGCGGAAGACAGAATCCGGATGGCTAAATTTTATACTGAAGTATTTGGCTGGCAAACACAATTGCTGGGGGAGGAGATGGGTAATTATGTGACGGTAGTAACAACTGAGACCGATGTAAATGGAAGGCCTAAAAATCCAGGGAGTATAAATGGTGGCTTTTATCTTAAGTCTGAAAATTTCCCTTCATACCCTTCCCTTGTTATCGCAGTTGATAACATCCATGAGACCATGAAGAATATTTCCAATGCAGGTGGAAGAATATTTGGTGAGCCTATTGAGATACCTGGGATCGGATCATATATATCATTTATTGACACAGAAGATAACAGGGTAAGCATACTTCAACCTATTATGAAAACACCATAAAAAATATGGGGAAAGGCGATCATTTTCATTGCTTTCCCCACATCTTACTAACCCTATCAGATCCTACCGGATAACAGTAATCTTTCCTGAAGAAACGAAATCACCCGCTTTGAATGTAAAATAATAACATCCGGCGGCAAATCCTGATACATCGACCTTCTCATTGTAAGTCCCGGCATTGTATGTTTTATCGGTAATGCTTTCTTCCATTTTCCCATATATATCGTACAATATAATGGTAACATTTTCAGGATTTTTAAGCTCAAACCCTATCGAAGTAGTTTGATTGCAAGGATTGGGACGGACACCTACGAGGGTTACCGCATTATCCTGAGTATTTTCTTTTATTCCGTCATAATTACTGTATTGTGCATCAAACAGAGCTTCACCGTTTCCATTCGTCCGATCCTGAATCCAAACATCTGCAGTCATACTGAGAACAGGATTTATCTCTACCTTTGGATAAGGGACTTTTAATCCCGGATTGTCATTATATCCATTGGATGCGACATTCCAGTTGTCGGGATCAGGCATGTTGAAACTTTCCCATACATATGGAAGTTTCTGGAGTGTTGAGTCAAAATAAGTGACCAGGAAATTATTATAGTTGGGATCAAAATTAATATCAGACTGAACCGTAATGTCACTACTATTGTCAATGGTGAACCGGTACCAGGTTGCGGAGGTAACAGGTTGTGCATTGTACATACCAATCAGATCAAAATCAGTTCCATCGCCAAAATAATCCTGGTCGAAAAGAACAATTGCTGTCATGCCACCAGCATCATTATTGACATTGTTAAATTGGGTAGCGATAGAGGGATTTCGAACCAGTCCTGCGCTACCGCCTGCCAGAGAGTCAAGATCTACCGGAGTAGTAAAATCAGAATAAGTTAATGGGTCAGTAAAAGCAGTATAAATATTACCATCCCAGTCAGAATAATTTTCCTTCTGTTCCCAGGCTGCGAAGTACCTTCCATTGGACTGGGCCTGGCCTTTACCATAGGATAGAGCAACTTTATTAAAAAATGACCCAGTAGTGCTGACCGTCTTACGGTAGGCGAAGGTTGCTCCTCCATCGATGGAACAATAAAAAATAACGCTATCGGTAGGGCTTCCATATTTTGAGTACAATATCCCAATGCTGAAGGGATTACAGTTCAAACCCGGGTTGCGGTAATCTGATGCGATGGCAATATCATAAAACCCATAGGAAGAAGTAAAATTTTCCAGATCAGCATATCCAAGAGAGTTGAGATCCCCGTCCAAATTCTCATATCCAGCAAACCAGTTAGTATTGTCATTCAGATCATAGCATGTGTAGGCAACCCAAACCTTTAAATCAGATACCGTTGTTCCAGTAACGACAATATCTAATTTAGTAAAGAAATAGCCGCTAAAGATAACGCTCTCCCATCCATCCCAAGTTATACCATTATCAGTGGATTTCACAACTACGAAACCACCATCACTCAAGGTGTAGCAAGCATAGAGCCATCCGTTGAATGCTACCGATAGCCCGGCCTGTCTCTGATCCTGGTTAAGATCGTCATAAAGATTGACGTCTAATCCATATAACGGGCCACTGAGAGATTTAAAAGGTGTAGAGCCCGAATGACGTTTCACATTTTGTGCATAATTCCCATTCAATCCAATGAAGAGGAACAATAAAATGCTAATAGTAAATGTTTTTTTCATGGGTCGAGTATTTAAATTAATAGATCAAATATAGGATAGTTTTTGTCTATCGGCAAGGCATTCTAATATTTTTCATTTAAAAAATTATTAATTAATTTCTTACAGAATAAATCGTACATTTGAAATTGAATAACAAATGCTGATATTTTGATACTTTTTCATTGTCAACAAGTTAAAAAGGTTTTCAGTTTGGGCATTCAAATTTCCGGAGATTTCAAGCAAGGAGAGAACTTTTGTCAAATTTATGACAGTGTGATTAGAAATCACTTATTATTGAAACCTTTTTCAACAATAGATGTAAAAGAATAAGATAAAATAAATTCTTGTATTTTTGAACAGTCATGGGTTTTTTATGATCACAAAAACGTATTGCCGCATTATATTTCTGATATTTACCCTGCAGTTATTTTGGGTACCTGTTAAGGCAACAAACTTCAATTCACTTGGTACGGGGACAATTGTATTTGCCGGAACCGCACAGCAAAGCATTAGCGGTGCAAATGCTTTTGGCAGTCTTACACTTAATAATTCGACAGGACTGGTACTAAATTACGATACCAAAGTGACCGGAACACTTACACTTACAACAGGGCTAATTATTCTTGGATCAAGTAATCTGTTCCTTAGCGCGACCACAACCATATCAGGAACACCCTCTGCCACATCTATGATTGTCGCAACGGGTACAGGACAATTGATGAAAATGTTTACTGCTACCGGAAGTTTTACTTACCCTGTTGGAGATAACACCGTTACTGCGGAATATTCTCCGGTCACACTTACATTTTCTTCCGGAACATTCGGCACAAATGCAATGGCAGGCATTAACCTGGTAAATGCAAAATATCCTTATGACAGTGTAACAGGAAGTTATATTAACCGATACTGGACAATCACCCAGCAAAACATTACGGCATTTTCTTGCAATGCGACTTTCAACTATTTAGTTGCAGATATTATTGGAACCGAAAGCCAGATGTATTGTGAAGAGGTTAATCCATTGCCAATTGTTGAATATAGCCCAGCCAATACCAGTACACATCAGTTGACAGCACTTGGGCTTACCTCTTTCGGAACGTTTACCGGAAACAGACCCCAGTATAAGTATTTAACACTCAAACTTTTCCTGGAAGGACTTTATATCGGATCAAGTACGATGCGGGCAGCAATGGATAATTCAGGTCCCCATTGGGGGTCAACTATTGCAGACGAAATAACTATTGAATTACATGACCCTTCAATATATGCAACATTAAAATACACAGCAAGTGGTATTTCTCTCAGTACCAGTGGAAATGCAACAGTTACAATCCCAAGAACCTATAGTGGAAATTATTATGTAACTATCAAAAACCAGAATAGTCTTCTAACTGTCACAGCTGCACCATTATTGATAAATACAACCACCGTGAATTACGACTTCTCTACCGCTGCTGCAGACGCTTATGGAAGTAATGAAAAATCGCTCGGAAGCGGTGTATATGGAATTTACACAGGGGATATTACATCGTCGTCTACCAGTTACCCTTCAGTTCCCACACAAGATGGATTGGTCAATCTTCTTGATGTTAATTATATCAATTCCTCATACCTGCATGGAGACACTGGTTACATTGTAGGAGATCTGAATGGCGATGCTGTTGTAGATCTACTTGATGAATATCTTGCTTATAATAACTATCTACTTGGAATACATTCGATTACACCGCCATAATATTTTGAAGAGATAGTAATATTAACGTTTAAAGACTACTTCCTCTACATTTCTAACTTCCATTTTGTAAGTGTCGGGAAATCCTTTCATAACATCGGATCTCCACTCAAACCATTTAACGTCAAGATATACCTCCTGAGGAATGCTTTTATCATCAGTGACAAGAGTTAACCTGGCTTTTTGAAGCGTTTCGCCACCACAGATACTGCGTAACTCAGCAGCTTCACTGTCTGTCAACGGTAAAATCTCTATTTTAAGCAGCAGGCTGAATGGCATCAGTGTCCTCCCCTCTTTGTTCAGATATTCATCACGGCCTGGTTTCTGTTTATAATATGCTATATTGGTCCCATCGACGGGGTTATTGAGAGAAGTGAAATCGATGTCTTTATTTTCATCCACCGTCATGATCCCATGAAAATCTGAAGGCTTATTGTTCTGCTGTGCAAAAATTGAAAACGGAAGACTTAGTAATGCTATCCCAAGAAGTATATTCTTCATAACTAAATTTGTTGACTGTTCAACTTTATTCTATATCGATTATATCTATTCCTTTCAGGGGGTATTCTGATTGATCAGATTCCCCCGAAGGGTTATTGTGCCATTGTTTGTCAGTGTTCCTCCGTTCAGGATGGTCAGGTTCCCTTTAACCTCAAAAGTCATAGAAGCAGGAACAGTCACAGAAGCATTTGCATTGATTGTCAGGTTATTACATGACAATCCTGCAATATTTACATTGGGATAATAACGAGCGGCCGCAACCTGGGGAATAACAACATCCTGATTTCCTGTCGGCACTGACCAGGGAGTCCAGTTCCATGGATTGTTCCAATCTGTTGAAGTACCTCCTGACCAGGTTATGGGATTGGTGTATATGGAATCAATCAGCGCCATATAAATCGTTTTCGTATCACTACTTCCATTTTCATCTTCCCATACGGGACGAACAATGTTATTATATGCCGAAATGTTAGTATAATCTCCGAAAAATATAGAAGAGCTTGGAGTGAATGGATTCTGATCAAGTTTAATATTCACAAAGTTCTGACCTCCATCAGTGGAAACTGCAAGATAAATGTCTGTTTCGTTATCACTGTAATTTCTCCGGTCATTAAAAACTATGTAAATATAACCTGTAACATTATCTACTGTCATCCATGTGAGAAACTGTTCTTTCCCTGGTGGATCATCATTTACTCTTTTACGAGCACTCCAAGTGTTTCCCTGATCTGTGGATTTTCTAAACCAGATATCCGCATCATTGGAACCATTTCTGATATCGGCCCAATTGATGTATACTGTACCGCGGTAAGGGCCATTACTCAGATCGCAGCAGCAAACTGGCATTCCATTACTTCTGTCGATACCAGGAATAGATATATTCCATCCGCCAGGCATTGAATCGACAAAAATATTAGCATTGACCCAAGTATTGCCGTCATCCAGTGACCGGTTGAACATCAGTCCGACGGGGCCTGCCCAGGAGACATATATCTGACCGTTAGGGCCCACACAAGGCACAGCACCTTCATCTGTATTACTTCCATCAACACAATCGCCTGCACGCCGGCTTAATCTCAGCGGACTACTCCATGTTGCACCCTGGTCCACAGATTTTGTAAACAAGATAATGGAACTATCACTGGGATTACTCGTGCCATATGAGTCAAATTGTGTCCATGTAGCATAAATATGATTATTTGCCCTGTTAACTACAGGCCAACACTTATCCTGCTGTTTCGGAGAGTTCATACCAAAATAAGTTCCATTACTCCAGGTCTGACCACCGTCTGTAGATTTCTGGCAAACAATACGGTCAAGCCACCATCCGCTTCCGCTTCCCGAATTCAGATGAATATAGTAAAAGTTATTATTGGTGTCGACGGTGAGGGCAGGATCACCCCAAACTCCGCCGTAAGTAGTTGATAATACGCCTCCGTTCCAAGTTACCCCCCGGTTACTAGAATAGTAAAAATTGTTAAGTACGGAACCACCGGCAATCTGACTTGTGTTTTTTGGATTAATGCAAACCGCCGGCTCGTTTATGTATGACCCGGTACCAGTGTTTACGAGAACGACCGGAAACCTTGTTTGTGTCATACCAGGAATACTGATGATGGTGATCAAGAATAAAAAGTACATCCTTTTTATCATAGAGACAAGTATTTTATTATCACAAATATATTAAAAATAGTGGGTTATTGGGATTCTGCTTTTGAAAGTTCCACATTAAAACAAAGATTAACAATTAGTAGAGCGAATATTCAGGATTTCTGCAGCTTTCCGGATAAGTGAGAGCAACTAAAACGTATGAGGCGTAGTTTAGGGTTATGCAATTATTTTATTTTACAAATTTTTAAGCTGCAAATCCCCTAAGGACAAATGTACGTTCTTTTACCATATTATATGATTTATGGTAAAAAAAGTTATTTACTTTTTTATTAACCTTATTTCCTGATAATCCAAATGATGTGCATTTCATTAAGAAATGGCATGATTCAATCAAAACGTGCAGAAGAGGTCAAGATAGTTAAAAGAATATTAAATAACCTGAACGTCTTGAATGAGTTATTTAACATCAACCAATTCCACATCAAAGACCAACGTTGAATATGGAGGTACAACGCCCATATCCCTATCGCTATATGCAATATTTGAAGGTATGATAAGGATTGCCTTGCCCCCTTGTCTCATCATGCTGATCCCTTCGTCCCATCCTTTTATTACCTGCCCTCTTCCGAGCATAAATTCAATTGGGCTTTTGCGATTGCGGGAAGAATCAAAAATCTTACCATTGAGTAGCTTCCCGGTATAATGAACTTTGACCATTTTCCCTGGTTCAGCTTTAGGGCCAGTACCAACTAAAACTGGTATGAAATATAATCCGCTTGGTAACGGTTTTACCGTAATCTTGTTATCTTTCAGGTATTTTTCCCGGTCTATGGGTTCAACTTTCTTTAAAGAGTCTGATATCATTTGTTCTTCTTTTAGTTCTTCAAGTTTTTGCTTTTCATATTCTGATTTTGTCTTAACACCCAGGATATCAACATCATAAATCACTGGTTGATAAGGTGCTACTAAACCGTTTCCTTTATATCCAAATGCGAGGCTGGAAGGTACAATGATCCTGGCCTTGTCTCCTTCTCTTAAAGTTGAAACTCCATATCCAAATCCCTTTGTGTCAATAGGGATGCCAAAATCAAATTTAACTGGTTTAGGATTTTCAAAAGTAGAATATATTTCTTTACCATCCATCATCGAAATCCTATAATTCATTGTCACATGACATCCGGTATCAATCTTTGTTCCGGTTCCATGTTTAGAATAGATGATATAAAGGCCCAAAGCATTCGGTTTTTCAGTGATGCTATTATCTTCAACATATTTTTTAATCTGAGCCTTCTCATAAAAGATCATGTTCTCAGGTGTCTGGACAGATAACAAATGAACGTGAAAGTAAAAATATTCATTACTATCGATCCCGGCAGGTCTCTTGTTCATTTTAAAAGATTTAAAAAAAAGAGAATCGGCATTTACGATGAAAACACCACTGTCGCCTTTCGCCAACATGGTTATCCCTTCATTCAAGTCACCCTTGAAAACGGGAGGAGGTAAGAGAAATTTTACGGGAGATGGATGATCTTTTTTCCTGGTGTCATAGAAAACTGAATCCTTTCCTTTGGACTTACCGTGGTAAAGCATATCAAATTCAACATAATTTCCGAACTTGGGTTTAACAGTATCAAGCCCGTTCTTATAGATCTTATAATACAAGCCTGATGCAGTTTTTGAAAACCCTGGAAAATTCTGTGCTAAAGCGGTCAAGCCTGCTGAAGCTAAAACCCATACTAATACGGTGATGAAAAATCTTCTCTTCATAAATGTCTATTATTTTTTATAAGAAATAACTTTGAGAATGTCTCACGAAAGCTATGCAAATGTAGCTAATTTTTAATAAACAGGCTTGCCCAATGAAATGTTAAGACGGGCCATACTTACTGCATAATCTGTCTGAGCTTTAAGCAGGTTGACCTTGCTTTCTGCGGCTGCTGTTTCAGCGTCCAGCAGATCGAGATTGGTTATAGCACCCGTTGAATAGCTTACCTTGGCAAGATGAAGTGCTTCTTCAGATTGTTTTACCTGCATATCGCTCTGCCTGATTTTCTGTAATGATGAGGTCACAAGCGCTTCATTCTGATAGACTTCGGTGGAGATATCCCTACGAGTTTGCTCAGTTTCCTGTTTAACAACATTAATCTCAGCATTGGCAAGCCGGATATTATTTTTACGATGTGTGGCATCAAAAATCGGGACCCGCAAACCGACACCGGCAACATAGTTTGGAGTTAATACATTAATATTCGGGAAAAAGCCATTTTTTATGCTTCCATTTATAAAAGCATCCAACTCAGGATAATTCTGAGCTTTTATCAATCTGAGGTTTAATCCAGCTTTATCTTCCTGAAGACCTGCAACAACCATTTCATATCTATTTTGAAGGGCAAACCGAACCAAGGACTCAGTATCAAAGTCTGAAGTTCCTGTAGTCAGAACCTTTTTAACTTTTAAAGGAGTACTGACCGGGAATCCCAATAATGAATTCAGGATTGCCTGCTGCGTCATTATTCCAGTCTGAATATCGACTTTTTGGTTCTCGGCAGACGATATTCTTACCTGTGTGGCAAGGATTTCGTATTGAATTGCAGATCCTGTTTCTTTCTTTTTTGTAACGAAAGCCAGATGATCATTCAGGTTTTGAAGCTGAACCTCATTTATCTTCAAAGCCTCCTGCAAGTAAACTAATGAATAATAACTCGCTACGGTGACCAGATTTAGTTTCTGTTTGACCAACTCGACTGATTTTTCAGAGATTGATTTCTGCGATTCTTCCATTTTTACCTTTCGTGAGGTTTTGGAAAAATCATAAATCGTCTCTCTCGCATCCACTTCTACATTATAGTTATTCTGAGGATAAAGTTCGAAACTGCCCAGCATAGGTATCGACAATTTCGATGCCGGTCCTAACCTGGTATAGCCGGCCTGACCTGAAATATCAGGATAGTACCCTGATTTGGCCAAACCGATTGCAGCATCAGCAGAAATGATGGCTTCCTGCGCTGTCAGGACAGTCGGATAAGAGGTTGTTACCTGCTGCAGGATCTGCTGTAATGTGAGTGAGTCATTGACTCCCGGGAGGGGAAACTGATGAGTATTCTGTCCCGTAGCGAATATTGGCAACAGAATTATCAAAAGATATGCAATAATATTAATCCTCTTACTTTTCATGCGTTTATAATTTCAATTATTAAAGGTCATGCGAATATCCATAATTGAATATTCATGTGAATCAGTTAATTTTATTCCGTTGTAAGCATGCTTTCTGGTTCCTCTTCTTGAATACTGCTGTTTTTATTTTGGTCATTTACAGTTTCATTGTTCTTCCCCTTTCCTTTCTTACTCATCCTGAGGAAAAGGACAGGTATTGCACAGACCACTGTAATCACAGCAGCCAACAGGAAATCATCATCAATAGCCTGGACAAAGGATTGTCTTGTGACATGCGACATCAAAATAATCTGGCTTTGTCTGTCGGTCATTGAGCCTGCAGTTCCCACGCTGGAGGCAACAAAATACTTAATATTCTGCAGTACCTGGTGGTAGGCAGGTGAATTCAGTTGAATCATTTCGCCGAATGACTGGGTGTGATAAATCATACGTGTGGTAAAGATTGTTGTGAGGATGGCAACGCCAAAACTACCACCAACCTGCCTTATCACATTGAGCAATCCGGATGCCTGTCCCATTTTATTCCGGGGAATATCTATAACAGCCGCGGCAGTCAGCGGAGCAAACATGACACCCATTGCAACTCCACGCATATAAAGTGTTATCATAATATAACCATGTTCAGTAAGATAGGACATATTGCTGTTGAGATAAAAAGTCAACGCAAGCAGCAATGCTCCACCGATGATCAGAAATTTAGAATTAATTTTTGTCGTTAGTATTCCTGCAATGGGGGCCACGCAGCCCTGGATTATTCCCACAGGGAGGAATACTGAACCTGCTTGCAAGGCAGTATATCCCAGTGAATTTTGCAAATATAGTGGCAATAAAAATGTGCTGCCAAACATCCCTATTCCAAAAATAAAGGTTACGATGTTACTGATCGAGAAATTATGATTTTTAAGGAGACTCAGGTCTATCAGCGGGTGATCGACGATTAGTTCAGCAGAAATAAAGATAACGAATGAAACTGCTGAAATTGCAAAACAAGATAATACTACTGGTGAGGACCATCCTCCTGAATTTGTGGAAGCATTTCCTTCCGTCAGTGCATACAGCAGAAACGGAAGAAAAATAGATACCGAGAAAAATCCTATCAGATCAAACGGCCCTGTATGTTTATTTCTGTATTCTTTCTGGATGATAGCTGTAGCAAGCATCCCGGCGATCCCTACGGGGAGATTGACATCAAATATCAACGGCCAGCTGAACCTGTCAACCAGATATCCACCGATCAGCGGTCCGAAAGAAACTGAGGCGGCGGAGGCAATTGACCAGAATCCCAATGCTACACCCCTCCTCTCAGCAGGAAATTCACGGGTAATTATAGCCATCCCCACGGGCATGAGGCAGCCGGCACCCAGCCCCTGGATGACACGGGAAAAGATCAGCACATCTTCGTTCGGAGACATTCCACACATGAATGAGCCTAAGGTAAAAAGGAATAATCCAAGAAAATAAACACGTTTATATCCGAAACGGTCGGCAAGCCATCCGGAAGTAGGCAGCATTACAGCCAGTGCAAGCATATAGGCGGTAAGAACCCATTCGATCTTGTCAAGACCAACCCCAAATGAAGCCATGATCTTAGGAAGTCCTACATTGACAATCGTTGCATCGAGAACGGCCATAAATGTCCCGATCATCACATTTGCAAGAAGCCACCATTTATAAGAAGGACTTGTCGCATCGAATGTCGCACTCTGTTCGCGGATAAAATCGCGAAAGTGACTTATGCCGGGTAATCTCCTGACCATTACTTAATTATCTTAACATATACCGACATACCAGCGACAAAATGGAAAGAAGAATCTTTTGATTCATTCTTTATTTCGTCGATGGAGATCTTTATTGGAATACGCTGTGTGACTTTAGTAAAGTTACCCGAAGCATTGTTGGGTGGTATCAGAGAAAACTCGGCAGCAGTATTTGATCCTACCATTATAACTTTGCCTTTAACTTTCATTCCGGGGAATGCATCGACAGTAAATTCGGCTATTTTCCCAATGTGAATGCCAG
>JBEKQA010000088.1:0-12554 GCA_049520195.1 Bacteroidales bacterium | reverse complement strand
TCACCCCATAACGGCTTGCCAGTATCACTTTCATCAAGAAGATCCTCCAGCACATCGCTATCATGAACGCTGGCTGTTGTAACTTGGTACTCCGTAATAATTTTACTGCCAGAATCGATTTTGATATGATTCTTATATCCAAAATGGTTCTTCCCATGCTTTTTAATCCAACTGGCATCAATATCTTTTTGACTTAGCTTATTCGGATTATCTTTCCAGTCTTCTGGTACCTCATCATTTCTAAGCTGGCCATTTTCGTCACGGGAGTTCCGTTGCTTAGGAACTTCAATAATACGGGCATCAACAATAGAACCATCATTAAGAATCAAATCGGCTTTCGATATTTTGTCACGGAGAAATTCAAATAACCGATCAAAAATGGCATGGTTTTTCAACTGTTCACGGAAATACCATATAGTCTTTGCATCTGGGACTGAATCACAGAGATCAATGCCAAGAAATCTGGAAAAACTAAAGCGATCAAGTATTTGATATTCAGTTTTATCATCTGATAAATTGTACATCTTTTGAAGAACAAGAACCTTGAACATCATCATCCGATCAAACGGAGGACGTCCTCCCAGCGATGGCTCGGTCTCACGGAAAGCCTGATCAATAATGCTGCGAAAGTCTTCCTAGTTTATGTATCGGTTCAGTTTTTCCAATGGATCTTTCAGTTTACTAATCTTATCAAGACGAAATTGATCATCAAAGAGACCACGAGATTTTTTATTGCGCATTTGTCGTTTTTATTTCAAAAATAAGCAAATTATTAATACGCAATATGTTGATAATTAAGTATTTATTAACAATCAGTTTTTAGAGGTACCCTTAAAGATTAAAAATTAGGCAATAGGCAATAATTTGAATCTGGAATTCGAAAAGAAGAATTAGGAATTAGGAATTAGAATAATACATATCAATACTCTAAAAGGTAAAACATTCTTATCTTCGATTTAAAACAGAGTAAACTCATATTTTCCTTACGATCCCACAAAATCTGCTAAATTTGCGGAAATGTCTAAAAGAATATGTTTTTTAACTATCTGATCCAGGTCGGGCCTGTCCAAACGACGCCTGTTGAACTCGTTGCGGTTTTTTTCGGTTTGCTTTCTGTCTGGTCGATGAAAAAGGAGAGTATTCTTGCTTTCCCTTTCGGGATAATTAATGTTCTGATATATGTATACATCTGCTTTACGACAAAGTTATATGCCTATGCGGGGATTAATTTTTTCTACTTTGTAATGAGCGTCTATGGCTGGTATAACTGGCTGAGAACTGGCGATAATAAGGAAAAGATTAAGATCACAGAATGTTCAAAACAGGAGAGGATATGGAATGGGCTTGCCATCCTTGTTTTCTTCGTAGTTTTATGGACACTCCTCAGGAAGTATACCGATAGTATTGTACCTGTATGGGATGCTATAACCACTGCAATCTATATAGTTGGCATGTGGCTTCTTGCACGTAAAAAGATCGAAAACTGGATATTATGGATTGCAGGAGACTTTATCTCCATATTTCTTTTCGCTTATGAGAAGCTCTTTTTCAGTAGTTTCCAGTTCCTTGTTTTTACCGTGATAGCTGTACTGGGATACCTGGAATGGAAAGGAAAACTGTCGGTCATCGAGAGTAAAGAATAAGTATCTAATACTGAATGTTTTATTGTGGGAAAGATAATAAAGATCGCGATTACAGGTCCTGAATCGACAGGCAAATCCAGACTGGCAACAGAACTGGCGGAATATTACCATACAGTATATGTTCCGGAGTTTGCCAGAGGATATATCAACCAGCTTTATCGTCCTTATAACCAGGAAGATATCCTGGCAATAGCCAAAGGGCAAATTCGCTATGAAAAAGGATATCTTAAAAAAGCGAACCGGATGCTTTTCTGTGATACAGAGTTGATTGTCACCAAGATATGGAGTGAAGTGAAATACGGGGATTGTGATCCCTGGATCCTTCAGAGAATAATAGAAAACAGGTATGATCTTTTCCTTCTATGTAATATTGACCTTCCATGGGAAGAAGATCCTCAGCGGGAACATCCTTATATGAGGGAAAAACTGTTCAGTCTTTATTATAATGAACTGGTTGGAAGGGACTTCCCTTTTAAAGTCGTTTCAGGATTGGAGCTGCAAAGATTAATGAATGCAATCGGTTTTGTTGAATCTGTACTTAGGAATAATTCTTAAATTTGAGACAATTATCATTCACTGACTGAAACAGAAGCTGTTGAACAGACGCTTAAATATTCTTTTTCTTCCCCGCTGGTATCCCCATCGCTATGATCCGATGCCGGGATTATTTATTCAAAAGCAGGCTGAAGCGATCTCTTCTTTTTGCAATGTCGCCGTTATCTATGTCCATGCCGATCCGCAGGCAGTAAACCGTTATGAGATTGATTTCGCAGAAGAAAGAGGGGTGAAGGTGGTCCGGGTTTATTATCGCGAGCCGGATTCCTTCCTTATAGCAGGCATGTTAAAAGTATTTCGTTTTTATAAAGCACACAGTCTTGGTTTTAAAATACTGCGATCTTTTGATCCAGATATAATTCATGTTCACGTACTTACACGTGAAGGGATTGTTGCCCTGGGTAGAAAGATACTTCATAAAACTCCTTACGTCATTACGGAACATTGGTCAAGGTACCTGCCTGCCAGTGACTCATTTCATGGAATCCTCAGGAAAATGATCACACGGAGGGTGGTGAGATCATCGGCAGCAATGATTGCAGTTTCTGAAACCCTGAAGACCGCAATGCTGAAGTTTGGCCTTAGGAATCCGGAATTTTACGTAGTTCCAAATCCGGTTGAAACGAGTATGTTCGTTCCGGGAGAAAAGAAGGATAAGAAGTCCCTAAAAAGGTTCATCCACATCTCCTGTTTTGAAAACAGGCCCAAAAATATTTCGGGATTCCTTAATGCGGTTAAGAGTCTTTCTGAGAAAAGATCTGATTTTGAATGTTATCTGATCGGGGATGGTTCGGAATTTGATTTATGGAAAAAGAGGGCGGAAGATCTCGGGATGCTCAACAGTATAGTTTATTTTACCGGATTGAAAGAACAGAAAGATCTGGTTCATGAAATTCAGCAAGCTGATTTTATGGTGCTTTCGAGCAACTATGAAACATTCGGGACCGTAGTCATAGAGTGTCTTTCCTGCGGGATCCCGGTGGTAGCGACGAGCGTGGGTATCGTTCCTGAAATGATAAATCAGACAAGCGGGATTATCGTTTCTCCGGGGGATGAAGAAGAACTTGAAAACGGGATAAACAGAATGCTGGATTCATGTGACTCTTATGACCCGCAAGTGATCCGTAGTTATGTAGTTGACAAATTTGATTATAAATCTTTTTCTGTCAGATTATCAGAGATTTATCAAAGATCTGAAAAAGCTGATCATAAGTCCAACCAGGATCAATGATTCTATTAAACTGTTATTAAACAATCGGTTATGTTCAAGAACATTCTCAGTACCATCACCTCACGGATCCTGATCGCACTGCTAACCCTGATCATCGTGTTGGTAAATGCCCGTTTGCTTGGCACTGAGAAAGTAGGTACTATCGCCCTGATCGTACTGGCGATAGCTATCATACAACTGGTTAGCAATCTTATTGGCGGGGGAGCTCTGGTTTATTTATTACCAAGGACACAACTGATAAAAATATTTCTGCCATCCTGCGGATGGACATTCCTGACTTCAGCGATGGGAAGTTTCATTCTGAATGTATTGCACCTTATACCAGACGGTTATGTGATGCATGTGTTTTACCTGTCGCTATTATTATCGCTATTTACCATAAACTTTATGGTGCTGATGGGAGAAGAGCGTATCCGTCCGTATAACATTATCAGTCTCCTACAGGTTGTAATCCTGTTTGGCGTGCTGATGTTTTTCTTATTCGGTCTGAAAAACAGGGAAGTATTGGCCTACATTTATTCATTGTATATTTCTTATATTTTCGCTTTCCTAGCCAGCCTGTTATTAATCTTATCCTCATTCAGGAAAAAAGAGATAATCGGTTCAGGCAAGGTACTGAAGGAGTTGGTTCATCTTGGCTCGGTGATGCAGATGGGGAATATTCTTCAATTCTTTAATTACCGGCTCAGTTATTATTTTATTGAGTTTTTCCTGAACAGGGCAGCTGTTGGTATTTATTCGGTAGGTGTGCAGCTTTCAGAAAGCATCTGGCTCATTGCCAAGAGCATACACCTTGTTCAATATACCCGGATCTCAAACGAGAAAGATGAAAAGTATGCGGCAAAGTTGACCATGAACCTTGTTAAAATCTCATTTCTCCTGACGTTATTATCCCTGATCGTGATCATCGTCCTCCTGCATGTGTTCTTTGCCTTGATATTCAAACCTGCATTCAGCCAGGTGCCGGCAATCATGTATTCGCTGGCTATCGGGATCCTGACCTTTTCGGTTTCGATCAATCTCAGTCCTTATTTTTCCGGCCTGGGCAAGCCCATTCATAATACCCTCAGTGCAGCCATAGGTCTTTTCTTTACAGTCGTTTTCTGTATAGTTCTCATTCCAAGGCTTGGATTGATCGGGGCAGGACTGGCTGCCACCCTTTCCTATGTTGCTGCAACTCTATATCAGTTCATTGTCTTTATCCGGAGGACAAAGCTGAGACCCAATGATTTTATTTTAAAGAAAAGTGATTTCACAACAATCCTTAAGCAAATAAAGGATATCATTTCGCAGCGACGTAACCCGGCTTAACAAAGTCTAAGGGATACACGGCTATATCGGGAAGAAGATTCTATTGGACCGATTATGCGTTGAGTAGATTGACTGACAAGGGAATGTAGGTGTGGAATTTTATTTGTGAATAATTAATTCATAACTCTTCGGGTTGGCAACTTTGGCTGAATCTTCTTTCTTATATCTTTGCAGCACTTAATTTTTATCCTATGAATACGCCGGAAGTCTATGATGAAGCCAGTATCCGATCACTCGACTGGAAAGAACACATCCGTCTCCGGCCAGGGATGTACATTGGCAAACTGGGCGATGGTTCTTCTCCTGATGATGGTATCTATGTGTTGATCAAAGAGATCCTTGACAACTCCATTGACGAGTTTGTGATGGGATTCGGCAAGACGATTGAAGTCACGATCAAGGACCAGCATGTTTGTGTGCGCGACTATGGCAGGGGGATGCCTCTCGGGAAGATCGTTGAATGCGTTTCAAAAATCAATACAGGGGCAAAGTACGATTCCAACGTCTTTAAAAAAGCGGTTGGGTTGAACGGGGTCGGAGCAAAAGCAGTTAACGGGCTTGCATCCTATTTTAAAGTCCAGGGAGTAAGGGAAGGAGTTTCAAAGATCGTTGAATTCCAAAGGGGAGAGCTGATGAATGAGGAGAAAGAGAAACCTTCAGAATTAAGAAACGGAACCATCGTTACTTTTGTCCCTGACGAGGATATTTTCGGGAAGTATCATTTTATCCCTGAGTATGTTCAGAAGATGCTGTGGAATTACGTGTTCCTGAATACAGGCCTGACCATCATCTTTAACGGGGAGCGATTCCATTCTCAGAACGGTCTTCTTGACCTGCTGACAAGCTATATTGATACGCCGGTCCTTTATCCCGTTATCCATATCCAGGATGGAGATTTTGAATTTGCTTTTACCCATTGCGAGATGTATGGTGAAGAATATTATTCTTTTGTAAACGGTCAGCATACAACCCAGGGAGGCACGCACCAGGCTGCATTCCGGGAAGCCATCGTCAGAACCATCCGCGATTTCTATAAAAAAGACTTTGAAACCGGAGATATCAGGGCCTCGATGGTCGCTGCACTCAGTATTAAGGTTCAGGATCCTGTCTTCGAATCACAGACCAAAACAAAGCTTGGCTCGCAAAATATTGAACCTGAAGGACAATCCATCCGGAATTATGTCATGGATATCGTGAAGAAACATCTCGATAATTATCTTCACATGAATTCTGATACGGCGGAGGCCTTGCTTCGCAAGATCATGCAATCAGAAAAAGAGAGGAAAGAATGGGCCAATATCAAAAAGATTGCCAGGGAAAGTGTAAAGAAAGTAAGTCTGCACAATAAGAAGCTCAGGGATTGCCGCCTTCATTATAACAATCATGATGAGCGGCGGTACGAATCGACACTATTCATTACAGAGGGGGATTCTGCGAGTGGGTCGATCACCAAATCAAGGGATGTAAATACACAGGCAGTCTTCAGCCTGAAAGGTAAACCCCTGAATTGCTATGGATTAAGCAAAAGGGTGGTTTATGAAAATGAAGAATTCAACCTGCTTCATTCAGCTTTAAATATCGAAGAAGGTCTTGAGGAACTTCGTTACAATTATGTGGTGATTGCGACCGATGCTGATGTTGACGGAATGCATATCCGGTTGCTTCTCCTGACTTTCTTTCTCCAATTTTACCCCGACCTGATCCGGAACGGACATCTCTATATCCTTCAGACGCCATTATTTAGGGTAAGGAACAAGCAAAAAACCCTATACTGTTATTCTGATGAGGAAAGAGTTGATGCCATCAATAAACTCGGACCCAATCCTGAGATCACCCGATTTAAAGGGCTCGGGGAAATATCCCCTGATGAATTCAAGTATTTTATTGGTTCCACGATGCGTCTTGACCCTGTAATCCTTTCGAAAGATTCACCTGTAAATGACCTGCTTTCGTTTTACATGGGCAAGAATACGCCTGATCGCCAGGGGTTTATTATCGATAATCTTAAAGTGGAAGCAGATTTGATTGAAGAGATCCATCCGAACTGATTAACTGTCCTTTCTTGTGAGTGGCCAGATATGGCCGACCATTTTCATATTACGTTCTCTCCGGTGGATAATATCTTTGAGCTCAATCAGCATATTTGCATTCACTTCTTCAGCCATTGGGATCACCCACTTCTTTGTTTCCTTTATATACCTCAGAACGAATTGCTTATCGAAGATATCGGGATGAAGGTCCGTCAGGTTGGAAATCCGGTCGGCACATTTCAGGATCTTGGCTCTTTTCGATCCCTTTGTTAAAACCCGCTCAAGATACTGATCCTTGGATTCTTCTTGTTTTCGTGTTTCTTCCATGACCAGTTTGTAAACCTCCGGCCCATCGGAATCGAGATTGATAATCTCATCCGCAGTCACACATTTTGAATCCTCAAAGACATCATGAATAAATGAGGCTTTAAGAAGGACAGGATCCATATAATGATAGTCAAGCAGGATGGCAAAGGTGCTCAGAGCATGCCTGAACTGATTACCTCCCACAAAACGGTATTTTCCCCGAAGAGCAGTCGCCTTCTGGATATAAGGAGCAAGAACCATCTTCTCCAGTTCGGTTTTTTCAGAGTTCTCCATATAATGTTAAAAATGAAGTTCCTAAGTGTTGGATAATATCGCCGGCTATCAGCGCTTCCTGGCCTTGTTCTTTTGCAGCAAGATCTCCTGCAAGTCCATGAAGATAAACACCAAGAAGGCAGGTATCCAGGGAAGAATAACCCTGGGCTTTAATCCCGGCGAGGATTCCCGTAAGAACATCACCACTTCCACCGGTTGCCATGCCGGGATTGCCTGTTGTATTGAACCAGCAGTGACCATCGGGTGTTGAGACAGCGGTATTTGCTCCTTTTAAAACGATATGAACGCCATGTTTTATTGAAAACTCCCTTTGCATCTTATTCCGGTCAAAATCGTTGGAAGACTTACCAACCAGACGCTCAAATTCTTTCGGATGGGGCGTGAAGATACTGCCTTTGGGAACAAATGAGATCCAGGTTTTATTTTCCCCCAGGATATTGATTGCATCTGCATCGAATATGAGTGGCAGGCTTGAATTCTGGATCAGAAGCTTCAATGCCCGGCTTGTTTCATCTGACTGGCCAATGCCCGGGCCTATGGCAACGGAAGAATAATTGGCGAGTTCCGGAATCTTGGTAAAGATATCTTCGTCGGGATCAGCATCAAGCATTGCCTCAGGTACGGCTGTTTGCAGAATGGTGATGCCGCTGTTGGGAGTATGAGCAGTCACCAATCCGGGGCCTGAGCGCAGGCAAGCTTTTGCAGCCAGAACGGCGGCACCCATTTTTCCTTTGCTTCCACAAATGAGGTAAGCATGTCCAAATGTTCCTTTATGTGAAAACTTGTTTCGTTTTTTGAGCAGGTGCCTGCAATCAGAATGTGTAATGTAGTGATACCTGGTTTCTGTATGGTCAATAAATTCAGGCATGATCCCGATATCGAGGAGATGCCAGTTGCCGACGTACTTGTCATTCTCCGGGAAGAAAAAAGCCAGTTTTGGTGGTAAGAAGGTCAGTGTATGATCCGCATGGATTATTGCAGGATCATGAGACGATGAAACGGTCTCATCACAGAACAATCCGGAAGGGACGTCAATTGATACAATAATAGAATGCTGTGCATTAATATGGCGGATCACATCGGCAAGGAATCCTGAAACGGGCCTTGACAACCCGCTTCCGAATAGGGCATCGATGATGATATCATCTTCTCCATTCAAAGAAGGGAGGGATCCTTTTTCTTCAATTACATGACAGGCCACTAAAGAGGTTTCCGTAATCCTCTCATAGTTAATTTTACAGTCAGGAGACAGCTTGTCAGGCGATCCGAAGAGGAATACTTCTGTAGAGTAGCCTTTTGAAGCCATCAATCTTGCAATGGCCAGACCATCACCGCCATTATTTCCTGTTCCGCAAATTACCCTGATCTTCTTATGGCCGGGAATATTCTCTATCAGCCAGTAAAAACAATTGGTGGCAGCACGTTCCATCAGATCGATGCTCTCAATGGGCTCGTTTTTGATTGTATAGAGATCCGCTTCACGAATATTTTCGACTGTAAGTATATTCATAGCTTAATCGACCATGCCCCAAATGGGAAGAAGAGCCAGAAAACCTATAATTGTGAGAATTGCGACAATGAAGACCAGGATTGAAATGATCAGTCCTATGATAGCGCATACCCTTCCTGCTTTCACATTATTCAGGGAACTCAGTGTAAAATTATTAGGCTGTAAATAAAACAGAGAAAGTTCTTTCCTTGCCAGTGAGATAGTTACAATACTCAGAACAATCCCGATGAATGAGAGAATGTGCCACCAGCAGAATACCAATGACAGGATGCCGAGAACCAGTATGGTATTCGAGTTTGGAAGATTTGATTGAAAAGGTGTGTGATAAAATCCCCCTCCTGCCTGTTGATTTGATTGTTGTTCCATATCTCTCTTTACTTTAGGTGAAGGTTCTGAAAATTATTTTTCCCGGAAAGTACCGATATTTTATGTAAAGATAAAAAGAAATTTTCTTTTTACATAAGCAAGTAAGAGATTCTGTATTCCTCTTATAAATGCATCCTCCTCAAGGCTGCCTGGTAACGTTCTGCATTCCGGTTGTGTTCTGCAAGGGTGACTGAAAAATTATGGAAGCCTGAGAGATCATCTTTTGCACAGAAATACATATAGTTATTATGATCGTAACGAAGCACTGCTTCAATAGAAGAGACGGAAGGAAGACAGATCGGTCCGGGCGGCAATCCAGTGTATTTGTAAGTATTGTAAGGCGATTCGATCTCTTTATGCTTATTCAGAACCCTCTTGATTGAATAATCATTCCAGGCGAAGATGAGGGTGGGGTCGGCCTGCAATGGCCATCCTTTTCGTAACCTGTTCAGATACACCCCTGCAATGGCAGGCTTTTCCGCGTTCTTTACAGTCTCTTTTTCCAGGATGGAAGCCAGGGTGACCACGCCATTTATCGTAAGCCCTTCCTGTCTCATCAGTGAGAGACGGTCATCGTTCCAGAATTTCTGCCGCTCCTTGTACATCCTGCGGATGAACTGATCTGCAGAGGTATTCCAGAATAATTCATACGTGTTGGGAATGAAAAGTGTGAAAACAGAGGCGGGTGTTGTCCCGAATCCAGTGAGATAGGCAGAGTCCCGCATTAAATTCAGAATAGATAGTGAATCCCCTTCAATTTGTGCAGCAATTTTCCCGGCAAGCTCCTCAGGATTTCTGACATTCTGCAGGATCACCTTTACAGGTTCCTGCTTTCCTGACCTAAGCAAGTTGACGAGCTCGTTGTTATTCATCCCGTTAAGGATCTTATACCGGCCCGGCCTGATCTTATTATCATATTTTTTCCTATGGGCAACAAGATCAAAGGAGTGTATATCTCTGAGAAAATGATTGTCTGTCAGCACCTTCTCGACAAAATTGAGGTCTGACCTTGTATGAATATATAAATAAGCAAAAGACTGATCTCCTGTATTTACATTTGAACGGAAGAAATTCCGGTAGTAATTATATCCCCATAAAGCCACGCAAATCAGGACCAGGAAGAAGACGAGCTGCCAGAATCCTTTTGAGACCCTGTTTTTTTCAGGATCAGATTTCTTAGTACTTTGCTTTTTCATTTCATTAAGGGTAATATAATGTTGCTGACATGCAGCACTTTAAGGTTTGATTAGCTGGTACGTAAGTTCATCCATCCAACGGTCATCAATTTTTCTCCATTCTTTCTTCAGGGCACATTTTGTAAATCCTGCTTTTTCAAATAGGTTGATACTAGGAAGGTTGTCCGAAGTTATATTACAATAGATCATATGAAGCTTCAGAACATTAAAACAATAACGGATGAAAACCTCCAGGGCTTCAGTCGCATACCCCTTTCCCTGCTGTTCTGGCAACAGGAAGATCCCTATGCCTGCATGATGATGCTGGGGTTCAAAATCATAGAGGTCAATAATGCCAACCGTTTGTCTTTCCTCATGAGTCACTAAAAGATCGATCATTAATCGCAACTGCTTTTCAGCAAAAAGATCATGCTGGGAACTAAGGATATATTGTTCAAGATGATGCCTTGAATAAGGGATGAGAGTGTTTCCCACCCGCCAGGTATCCGTGCTATTCTCAATAGTATAGAGAAGATCAAGGTCTCCCGGCTCGAGTGCCCTCAGCTGGATATTTTTTCCAAACAGTAAATTTTTTGCCATGAATATTCTGTATATCTGTAATCCGGGATGATTTTAAACTTCGACTTCACCTTGAAACACGAACTGAACCGGCCCTTTCAGCCAGATATCTGTAAAAGAATGCCCGTCTTGCCTGAATGAAACAGAAAGCCATCCCCCGCGGGTTTGAACTATCACAGAATTACGGTGAGGATTCTTAACAGCAAAAGCAAGCGCTGAAGCTGTCACCCCGGTGCCACAGGAAAGAGTTTCGTTCTCGACACCCCGTTCATAACTCCGGACAAAAAGCTCATTCTTCCCGATTTCAACAAAATCCACATTTGTTCCTTGTTTACTGAAACGCTCATTAAAACGTATCAGTCTTGCTTCACGGATGAGGTCAATATCTTCAACATTTTTTTTAAAGACCACATAATGAGGAGATCCAGTATCCATGAACAGATGATCGGCTTCCATCTCAGTTACTGTCACATCTTTCATTTTCAGGCTGACGACGGGAGAATCACCTTTTCTCTCTACTTTCCCTGTGTGCTCCCCGTCGATGGCCAGGAAATTCGATTCATCTGTGGTCAGGGATAATGATTTTGCAAAGATGATCATGCAACGCCCCCCGTTCCCGCACATGGTGCTCTCCCCGCCATCTGAGTTGTAATAGGTCATATAGAAATCAAAACCTGCCTTTTCCGTTAACAACATCAACCCGTCTGCCCCGATGCCGAAGTGACGGTCGCATAAGAAGGCGATTTCTTCCTGTGATGGTTTCCATTGAAGCTCCCGGTTGTCGATGATTATAAAATCATTCCCGGTACCATGATATTTAGAAAAGGGAATTTTCATGGCACAAATGTACAAGGAAAAACAGAGTTCCTAAACATTGGTAATTATAAATTTCATCGGTAATCTCAGAATCGGGTAGTTTTATTTTTGTTTGGATTTTGATAGATTATATAAACTATTATTTATACCTTAGAGCCGTGAAATCTATTCTTTTATTAACCCTGCTAATAATGGATAAAGGCTACATCTTCGCAATCCTATTAATTGCAATCATTTTTCTTGATGTTATTTTCAAGGTCAATACAAGAAGAGCTGCTGTCATTCAACTTGTTACCCTTGCCGCGGCAGTGCTGGTTTTACTGGCCTGGTTTTTCATCGACGGGATAAAAAACGGCTATCAATATCCTTATCTGATCTTCATACTCCTGGGAATAATTGGCTTTTTCAGGAAGTATGCTACATTTAAAAGCCAGAAATTTAACTAGTTAAAAGATTCAATACCCAGTATATCTTTGTTGAGATGAATGGCGATCCACGATTATATGACCTTTTAAAGGAACTTGACATTCCATTCGACTATTATGAGCATCCCCCGGTGGCAACAATTGGGGAGGCCCGTAAATACTGGAAAGACATTGAGGCCTCCCATTGCAAGAACCTCTTCTTCAGGAATCACAAGGGAGACCGCCATTACCTCGTGATCATAGAGCACTCACATGATCTCAGGATCCATGATCTTGAAAAGAGACTGAATCAGGGGAAATTATCATTTGCCTC
>JBEKQA010000087.1:0-12778 GCA_049520195.1 Bacteroidales bacterium | reverse complement strand
CTTGGCAGTCTTCATAGAGATAATCTTTCTCATCGGATTAACCGAAATGATTCCTTCCCTTATCATGAATTTATAGAATGATTTCAGTGTGGTCAGCTTACGGTTTACCGACCGGGGGGATATTTTTTCCTCTATCATTGAAACCAGCCATGAACGAATCATGGGATGGGTTACTTCCTTAATGTCAGTGGTATTGTATTGGGTTGTGAGAAAAGAATAAAATTGATCAAGATCCTTACGGTAAGCTAATACAGTGTGGGGTGAGTATCTTCTTTCGTATTGTATGTAGTCGATAAACTTAGCCTGCTCCATCATCCATCAAAAAATAAGAAGAAATCTTGCCGGTTTCTTACCGAAGGATAAATATACGAAATATTTCATCCTTGCAAAACTTCTTCCGTGAGATTTTTTTGTTTTCAGAAAAAAAAAGTAATCCTCAAAGCGAAATCCAGATGCCATGAGAACCCGGGGCCGGGCTATTTGACTACATTCCTTCTTCTGATTGCTGAAGTTTCTGGACGTAGATGGCTTTGTTTACACCTTCACGTCTTACAACCGATGGTTTTGTAAATTTCTGACGTTCACGCAGTTCCTTTACGACACCGGTTTTTTCAAATTTTCTCTTGAGTTTTTTTAAAGCTCTGTCAATGCTTTCGCCTTCTTTTACGGGTACAATGATCATGTTTGTTTTATTCTCCTTTTTATAAAATAATGAATATTAATCCAGAAAACAGGGGTGCAAAGGTAAAAAAAGTTTTCGATATACCAAGAAATAACAGTAATTATATCTCAATTTAATTAGCATGGCACCCCACCCCCTAACCCCCTCCCCCAAGAGGGAGGGGGAAGAAAGTGTCAGTTAGTCACGATTTACAGATTCTTGAGGATATAATCCGTCATCCTGGTGTAAAGGTGAAAGGTTGTGTTTTTACCCGTATATATTCCGTGGTTGCTGTTTGGATAATACTGCATGTCAAATTGTTTATTTGCAGCAACAAGGGCGGTTATAAAATCAATCGAATTCTGGGTATGAACATTATCATCAGCCATCCCGTGTAAGATCAGGAGTTTCCCTTTTAACTCATCTGCATGATTTATAGGGGAATTGTCTTCATATCCGGCAGGATTTTCTTTCGGGGTCCGCATAAACCTTTCCGTGTAAATATTATCATAGTATTTCCAGTTTGTAACCGGAGCGACGGCAACCCCCATCTTAAAATAATCGGCTCCCTTTGTCAAACAGGAAAGAGTCATATAACCGCCAAAGCTCCAGCCCCACATTCCTATCCTGTCCTTATCTATGTATGGCAACGATCCCAGGTATTTTGCGGCATCGATCTGATCAAGCGTTTCGTATTTCCCCAATTCCAGGTAGGTGCATTTCTTAAATTCCTCTCCCCTGGCGCCGGTTCCACGATTATCCACTGAAACCAGGATGATCCCGTTCTGGGCAAGCAGCTGGTCCCAGGAAGAAACCATTCCCCACAGATTCATCACTGTTTGTGAACCTGGTCCGCCATAGATCGTGAATAAGACCGGGTATTTCTTTGACGGGTCAAAGTCAGGAGGTTTCAGCATCCACCCGTTCAATTCAACCCCATCGTTAGTCTTGAAAGTAAAAAACTCAGCTTTACTGAATCCGTAATCTTTAAGGGTCTCCTTAAGTTTTGCATTATCCTGTAAGGTCCTGATCTCAGTACCATCAGATTTATCAACCGTATTGACAGACGGTGTATTTATATCTGACCACCGGTTGACAAAATATTTGCAGTTACTGCTGAATTCCGGAACGTTATATCCTTTTTTCGGAGTCAGACATGTCTTATTCTTTCCATCAAGTCCAATGCTGTATAAATTCCGTTCGAGCGGGGAGACTTCTGTTGAAACGTAATATAACCTTTTATTAACCTCATCAACACCGGCAATGTCAGTCACTTCCCACTTTCCGGAGGTTACCTGGCGGATCAGTTTCCCATCCATTGCGTAGAGATAGATGTGCCTGAATCCATCTTTTTCACTGGTCAATAAAAAACCGGACTTATCTTTTAAAAAATACCAATGGTCATTGATTTCGATATAGTCTTTATTTTCTTCCGTATAGATAATATGAGATTTCCCTGAGTTAGCAGCTGCAAGCAGCAATTCGAGCTTGCTCTGGTGCCTGTTCATCCTGTAGAATGCAAGGACAGCAGGATCTTCAGTCCATTTTACCCGGGGAATATAAATATCCTGCTCCTGGCCTATATCTACTTGCTTTGATTTTCCCGAACTCACATTCCATATAAAAATACTGATCCTCGAATTATCCTCGCCGGCCTTCGGGTATTTGTACTTGTACTGCTCAGGATAAAGATCTCCATAATAAGTCAGCTGATATTCTTTGACCTTTGACTCGTCAAAACGGTAAAAGGTGATATTTTTACTGTCCGGCGACCAGAAGAATGCCTGAGAAAATTCGAATTCCTCTTCATAGACCCAGTCGGTTGCACCATTGATGATCTCATTTATTTTTCCATCCTTTGTAACCTGTTTTTCTTTCCCTGTAATTAAATCCACCATAAAGATATCATTGTCGCGAACGAAGGCTATTTTTGTTCCATCCGGAGAAAAAGTAGCGAGACGTTGCTTACCTGCTTTTGAAAGGAGACTCAATTTCTTACCGGCAATCTCATAGAAGTAATAATTGGCTTTGGATGAATGGCGGTAAATGGGTTCTTCATCCGTCGAGAACAATATCTTTTTCTCATCCATACTGAAGGAAAAATTGCCCATCGAAATGGGAGCGGTGTCACCGGCAGGTATGAGATCTTTAGATGTGACCAGGGTTTGAGTCAGGTTCCCGGTTGCATATTCATAGACATTAATACTATCTTTCTTCAACTGATAATAGTGTTCGCCATCTTTCATGGAATTCAGCCCGGAGATGCCCCTGGAAGCGAACTTCCGGTTCTTAAAAATATCATCTAGTGTGATCTTTTTCGTACCGGGTTGTGAGAACGAAGAAATGGCCGAGAGAATGAGCAACAGGGAAAAGAACTGTTTCATAGAAAATTAATTTATTGATTCATAAACAAATAGCAATCTTTATAATTAAGGTTCCAAAGGTAAAAAATAATCCATTGAAATTAATACATTTGTAACGCCGGGGAAGCAGGTTTTGAATCTCCATAGACCTGGCATCATAAACCTGGGCCAAACAGGCTGAGAAAGCAGCTGTCAGGATGATTAAATTATCAAGTATTCAGTAAAATGAGAAAAGAAGTAGAAATAAGCAGCGTTTTTGAGGAGACAGTAGAGTATCTGAAGGGTGACGGTGTGATTCTTCTTGCAGGAAATCCGCCGAACCCTATGACGATCGGATGGGGAACCATTGGTTATATCTGGGGTAAACCGATCTTCACCGTTCTTGTCAGACCATCCCGGTTTACATTTTCATTAATGGAATCTTCAACAGAATTCACTGTCAACCTGCTGCCTGATGAATTTGCCCGCCAATTATCCCTCTGCGGAACCAAATCAGGAAGAAATATTGATAAGTTAACTGAATGCGGCTTTCATACCGAACAAGGCATCAACCTACTGAGCCATTATTTAAAAGAGTCATCAGTCCATTTTGAATGCCGCATCGTGCACGAGCACGATCTTATCCCTGAGAACCTGGATATAAGCATTGCAAGAAGATATTATCCTTCCGATGATTTTCATAAGGTTTACTATGGAGAAATCCTTGGGGTCTTCAGGGATATACCTGTGCCGGCTTTTTAATTCCCGGATATTAAAATCTTATTTATCTTTGGCCACCAATAAAGAATAACCAAATAACTCAGCTCATGTCAAAATTCATCACTGTTACCATCGTTAAAGAAAGCGAAGAAGATCTCGAAATGGATACCCCGATAACCATCAATACACACTATATCATCAAGATCATGAAAACTACCGTTGACGAGCATGGCAACTCATCCATTGCCCTGGCAACCGGAGAGTTTCTGTTCGTGGTTGAAAGTGTGGAAGATCTGCAGAGGATGGTCCAGGAAGGATAAGAAAACTTGTGGGATGGAAGGGATTCGAACCCATGACCCCCGCCCTGTCAAGGCGATGCTCTAAACCAACTGAGCTACCATCCCATGAAAGTCGGTGCGAAAGTAAGAAATTTTTTATAAACCAGGATCATCTCTTTTTTTTCCTAAATCTTTTACCTTTGCCTCATGAAAATAACACTTTTTGGCGCTGCCGGTGGTGTAACGGGCTCGGCCTATTACGTTGAAACAGATTCTGCCAGGATTTTAGTTGACTTTGGCGTATTCCAGGGAGGCAAACAGGCTGAGATCCGCAACCTCAGGCTGCCACCGATAAACATAGGCAAACTTGATGCGGTTGTTCTTACCCACGCCCACCTGGATCATACCGGCCGGCTGCCATTACTTACCAGGAACGGGTATCATAATCCTGTGTATGCCACCCCCGCAACGATAGATGTGACAGCCCTTATCCTTCATGATTCTGCCAAAGTCAAGAAACTTGATGTGGCGAAGGCCAACAGGATGCGATCCCGGTCAGGACAACCCCACATCCAGCCGATGTATTCTGCGGAAGATGTGGAGGATGTACTTAAACTGTTAGCTCCTATTCCTTATAATGAACCTTTTGCAATTGCTCAGGGCATCTCAGTAAGGGCCGTCGAAGCAGGGCATATCCTGGGCTCAGTTAGTTTCGAACTAACGGCTGTTGAGCAAGGGAAGAAAAAGGTTGTGGTTTTCTCGGGTGATGTCGGGCCATTGGGCATGGCCATCCTCAAAGATCCCTCCCCCCTGCCCTTTGCTGACCTGGTCTTTCTCGAATCCACCTATGGCGACAGGGACCACAGGTCGTTGAAAGATACTCTTACTGAAGGCGAAGGTATTATCCGCCAGGCCATAAGGGATAAGGGTAAAATATTGATCCCTTCCTTTGCTGTAGGCCGTACTCAGCAATTACTGTACTATCTTGCAGCGGCTTTTCACCGTGGTGACTTTCCGAAATTTCCCGTATTCCTCGACAGTCCCATGGCCATAGAAGCTACAAATATTTACATGAAGCATACAGAGTTGTATGATGAAGAAGCGATGGAATTGCAAAGATCGGGAGAATTAAAAGCTGACCTCAGTCATGTAAATATGTCGACAACACCGGAAGAATCTAAGGCTCTCAATGATGTCGAAGGCCCCTGTATGATCATTGCAGGTGCCGGCATGTGCAATGCAGGCCGGATACTTCATCATCTCAGACACAATCTCTGGATGCCCGAAACCTCGGTAATTATTATCGGGTACCAGGCGGAAGGAACGCTCGGGAGACGATTGGTTGATGGCGCCAAATCCGTCAGGATATTCGGTGAAACGATTGCTGTCAAAGCCCAGGTCCACCTTCTTGGCGGTTTAAGTGCGCATGCTGGTCAATCAGACCTGCTCCGTTGGTTTAATGTTGTTGCCGGATCAAGGCCCAAGGTCGTACTTTCACACGGTGAAGATAAGGGCCGGATACCCCTTGGGGAGATTATCTCAAAAAGGTATGGGCTGACGCCGGTTTTACCTGAATACGGTCAGGTTATCGAGCTATAATCTTCAGGTTACACCCTCGTCTGAAAAATTTTCTGTTTTTTCACCGACAATTTTCGACTGCTCACCGCCCGTCAGATTGGATCTGTCGATTCAGGAAGCGTTAAATTTAGGTTAAAAAGTCTAAATAATCGTTATATATCATTATATGTCAATTTTTTAACATACATCTAGCCCAATTACATCTGATCATCCAATGTTGTAACTTTAGTTCTTCCTGGTCGTCTTATAGTCAACAAAAACAAAAAAATTGAGCACCATGAAAACAAAAGTCACAATAGCAGCAAAACAGACCATTTTGATCGTCCTCCTCTCCTTAGGTCTCCAGGTTAATCATATAATGGCAAAATCACCGTCGATTGGCAGTCCATCAAAAAACATTTCTGATGTTCCGGCTTCAATAAATACAGCTAATTCTTCATCTTCTACAGATGTCGCTTCCGGTAATAAACTGATCTTAATGAACTTAGTGCCAATTGTTCCTAAAGAAGCACTGTTCAACGATTTTGAGAACCCGGTGGATCTGAACTCAGATCTCCTTAAGAGCTTTGCACCGGTAGTCCCCGATAAATATGAAATTAACGACTCAACGCTTGAAAATGAGGTGAATCTCAATTCGTTAAAGTTCACTGTGCCCCTACAGGCCAACTTTGAAGATCTATGATGCTGCAATTTACTACCCGATCAAAATGGTCCGCTGAGAGCGGACTTTTTTTAGCCTGCCCTTTACAACTATCACAAATCCTTTTAGTTATTTAATAGAGGTGACCTCCGTATAGCCCATCAACTCACCTTTGTCGTTATAATTTTCTGTTTTGATGGTCCCGATCCCCTTAGTAACCCATTGTTTTACTCTGCTTTTAACCTTCATATTCATCACGGTGGTCTCGACATCATATTCTATTTTATAACAATCATATGTCCCTGAAGGGGTTGTGATGCTTTCCCTTCCTGTAACCGTCCTGTTGGTAATATTGATAACAGTCTTCATGGCCATTGTCCCCATCGTCATGTTCATTGTTACAGATCCGTCACTTAGTTTCTTCCCGATCGAAAGTGAATTGGGGTAAATCAGATCACTGGCGTCAATTGTCATTTCACCGCCGCTTGCTGATTTCTGCATTGAAGAGGGGACAAAGCTTTTCATGCTGACTGAGAAGTTATTACCGTCGCATTTAGCAGTATAATCCATCGATGAGGAGTTGTTCCGGGTGTTAGTTTCAGATCTGAGGTTGATTATCGTCGCACCTCCGCTCTTGTTGATGAAAACGATAGTTGTGACCGTCTTACCCTGTACTTGTCCATTCTTGTCATAATTGGTCATCTCAATCTTTGTCCCTTCCTTTGATGGAAAGTAGGCAGACGAGCAATCCTGTGATTTTACCGAAAAAGTGACCAGTAATAATGAAATGAGTATCAATGCTTTTGTTTTCATAAGAAATCATTTTAATTATCAAACAATAATACAACTAATTTTCATTATTTGTACCTGTTTAATCGACAATTATCTTGTTTTTTAGGCCTTTATAAAGATAATAGACAAGCAATGTTCCTATTATCATTAGTCCGATGCCGGTAAACCCACCGGCAAAACCATTAAAATACCTGTCTGTTATAATAGTTGCAACATTATGCCCCATACCCTGTAAAGCCATAAAGCCGGCATAAAGAATACTGAGTTTATATGCCCATCTTTTATCCCGGAGAATAAAATAGAACAATAAAACCGGGATACAGAAAAGAAGCCAGTTTATGGCCAGGAATTTTCCCAGGCCTACTTTCTTCAGCAACCAAAACCGGCCCCATACCTCTTCAAATACATGGGCTACATGATTGACGAGAATCAGGAGATAAAAAAGGATTACTCTGTTTTTATTCATGATAAATTCTATTAACATACAATTTCATGTCAAATATCGACATTTTCAAGCTACACTTTTATCGTAATGGCTGATTTATCATTCTTTAATCTGGGATTAGGAGTAGGAATCTGGAATTAGGAATTTTTTCGCCATTTCGCTGTTTCGCGATTTCGCTATTTTTCTTTTCGCGTCATGCGTCACGTGTCACGAGCAATTAATCCTTAATGCAGCGAACTGAGAAAGCATTCGTTCTGCTTGCAGGATAAAGAGATACGCTCGGATCCTCCTCATTCATGCCATGAGCCCAGGCCTGTGTTGGGCTGTGTGATGTTGATGACCAGAAGAAGGTTGCAAAGCCCAGGTAGTTCCAGCTTTTGTTGAAATAGTTTTCTCCGGACAGCAGGGCATTGAAGCCTGAATAGCCCGAGTACTTAAGTGGATTTCCTGCAAAACCGTTGTTTATGTAATTGGCAAATAATGTGTTCCAGTCGTTTTCTGTCGGAATATGCCAGCCGGGGGGACAAAAGCCCTGGTCGGCAGGGGTGTTGTCGTATTGCATCATTTCGTCCCATTGATAAAGGGCTCCCAGGTTGGTGCAGTTGGCTGGATTGTCGTTGTAACAGTATTTTTCCCAAATACAGTTGTCTCTCTGATCCTGCGTAGAGACTAAGATATTTCCAAAGTTGAGATTTGTCGCCATCCAGCATTGTGTGCCGATCTGGACCGTTTGGTAAGTTTTACTGTCTCGAATATCTGTTAGCGTGTTGCCACAGGTAAAGACCGGGGTTGCCTGGACTATAATGTGTATGGTCTTAGATGCTGCGCATGAGGAGACGTTGGTATATGTGTAAGTGATTGTCTTTGTTCCTGTTCCGGCTGTTGAAGGGGTAAAGATGCCTGTAAGCGAATTGACTCCCGGTCCTGAGTAGGTTCCGCCCAAAGGAATGCCTCCCTTTAACTTTATTGGCATGGCATTCACAGTTGTGATGGTATCAAAGCAGGAAGTAAAGGTGACTGTTGGCGCCAGTGTTCCGCTCATGATGATATCTACAGAGCTTGCGGGATTTCCGGTTACGCAGTTTAAGTTAGAAGTCATGACACACCTCACGCTGTCCCCGTTATTTGGATGGTAAGAATAAGTCAATGAATTCGTTCCGGCATTTACTCCATTTACCTTCCATTGGTAGGCTGGATTTGTCCCGCCATTGGTTGGTGTTGCCGTGAATGTGACCAATGATCCCGGACAAAAGGGATTTGATGAAGCAGAAATTGTAATACCAGCTGGCAGACCGGCATTTACTGTCATCGTGATTGAGTTTGAAGTGACAGGGTTGCTAATGGGGCATGAGATACTTGAATTAAGTTCACATGTCACAACATCGTTATTATTAGGTACATAGGTATAGGTTGAGCTGTTTGACCCTACTCCTGTTCCGTTGACTTTCCACTGGTAGGAAGGTGAAGCTCCTCCGTTTGTTGGAGTTGCTGTAAATGTTACTGAATTGCCAAGGCAGAATGGATTTGATGAGGCTGAGATTGAAACACTTACAGCAAGGTTTGGATTAACGGTCATCGTAATCGCATTGCTGGTGGCAGGATTTCCGGTTGGGCAGGTTGCATTTGAGGTCAAAACGCAGGTAATAATATCTCCGTTAACCGGTGTATATGTGTAAGTTGAGCTGTTTGCTCCAAAACCAGTTCCGTTTACTTTCCACTGGTAGGAAGGTGAAGTGCCTCCATTTGTGGGAGTTGCATTGAAAGTGACAGAGGCTCCGGCACAAACCGGGTTTTGGGATGACGCTATATTAACGCTGACCGGCTGCAAAGGATTGACCGTCATGGTGATGGTATTTGAAGTATCCGGGTTATTCATGATGCAACCGGTGATCGATGACGTCAAAATGCATCCGACCAGATCATTATTCGATGGCGAATAAGAGTAAGTGGAAGAATTGGTTCCTGCATCGACCCCGTCGACCTTCCATTGATATGAAGGGTTTCCTCCCCCATTTATGGGAATAGCCGTAAAGGTGACCTGTGTTCCTGAACAAACATTATTTGAAGAGGCGCTGATAGTAACATTCACTGCCGGACTTGAAGTCACCGTCACATTATAATCTGTTGGAATTACCCCCTCACACCCATCGGTATCTTTATAATTGACATAAACATGCTGAGTTCCGACGATATTCCAGGTAACTGTTATCGTATTATCTGCAGTTGTGCCTCCTGATGTGATCACCCCCCCTGATGAAATACTCCACTGATAATTCGTTTTTCCCGCAGCTGTGGTATAGACCTTTCCAGTACCTGCACAGGTGTTATTTGGACCGGATATAACGGGAACTGGAGCATGACCAACTGTCACATATAAAGAAGCGGAATCTCCGGGATCATTACACTTATTCAGTCCTTTTACCCATATATTTCCTGAAGCACCAGAATTGCTGACATTTACTGTAATACTTGTAGTCCCTGCACCGGTTATTATAGTGAAGCCCGGTGGTAAGGTCCAAATATAATTCACGGCATGTAAAAGTGAAGGAATTGAATAATTTAACCCTGTTGAAGGTTTACACACACTGATGGGTCCTGTAATGGGGCCTGCAGTGTCGATGGGCCAGCAATCGAGAAACTTTATCAGCATCGCATCATACGCATCAACAGCTCCACCGCCTATAGTATCCTGCCATGCTCCCTGGCTCGCTATATTATTTGGCGACAATGCCTGTCCGGCCGCATAGATAGTATCATCCGTAACATAACTGCCGCTATTAAAATAGTCCACAATATAACCTCCATAATAGGTTCCCCACTGACGTTGCCCGGCAGCATTGAATTTTACAAGCATTCCATTAGCAAAACCATCATCAACCGGTTGATAACCATCAGGAGTTGAAATATTATTATCCGATTCAGTTTCGCCTACCATGAATACCTCATCATTCCATCCGAATGAACAACCGAAAGCTGCATCAAACAAAGTACCGCCATAATAAGTGCCCCATTGCCTTTGACCCGAACTATCGAATTTTACGATAAATGCATCGAACACTCCTCCTCCGTATACCGGTTGAAAACATCCGGGGCTTGCTATTCCGTTGAGAGACATCGTTGAACCTCCCATACATACGTTTCCTATACTGTCGCTACAGCATCCCCCCGTACCCCTATCTTCACCTGTTCCCCCATAGTATGTTGCCCATATTCTTTTGCCCCCGGTGGTAAATTTTGCCAGAAAAGCATCAAAGTTACCTCCTCCAAATTGTTGCTGATACGCTCCAGGGCTTGCAATATTGTTAAGCGATGATGCAGTACCGGCCATGTAAACATTACCTAAACCATCAGTCGCACAGGAATAACCTCCATCAACCGCTTCTCCACCATAATATGTACCCCATTGGCGAACACCATTGCTGTCAAATTTTGCAAGAAATGCATTACCGCTGTGGTTGTTATATCGATTTAGTTGATAACACCCCGGGGTAGAAATACCGGTATCAGAGGTAGTCGATCCCGTTAAAAATACATTTCTGTTATTATCGGTAGCGATAGCTCCATAACCGTCATTACCGGCTCCGCCATAATAAGTACCCCAGAGCCTGGCTCCGGCCTGGTTGAACTTTTCAAGAAAACAATCCGTACTTCCTCCGCCATACACTGTCTGATGTGATCCTGGAGAAGCAATTCCGGAAGGCGATGCAGTTTCGCCCGAAATATAAATATTTCCGCTTATATCGACAGCGCATGAATGCGCTTCATCAATTTCTGTTCCTCCGATATATGTTCCCCACACTCGCTGTCCTGCTGCATCAAACTTTGCCAGGAAAGCATCCTCGATACCGGCCAGTGTATCCTGGTATGATCCGCTGGATGCAATATTAGTGAGTGAATAAGCCCCTCCTGCCAGGTAAACATTCCCGGCCTTATCTACTGCGCATCCGAATCCGATATCAACTTCCGAGCCACCATAATAGGTTCCCCAAAGCCGTATTGCCGTCGGATCAATGATGAGTAATGAATTTTCCGGAACAGCTTTGTTAACTGCAAATCCATAAACTTCATTATTTATCCTTGTAAACCGTGCCCGGACCTCGACTCTCGAATCATTAACCATATAATAACTTTCCGGGATCAATTCTTCGACATTCCCAAATCTTGTCCCGAATTTCAGGGTGTCGCGGATTAATGAAATAAGCCCAGGCCCTGCTATTGTTAATCGTATATCATTGATATTGCCTCCCGGATGGACCACGAAATTGTACTCATATCCATGTTCTCCTGTTGTAAAAAATTCAAGATCAATATCCGGATAAATATCTTTATAAGTAATCCTGTTATACTTCCTCACATTCTTAATCCCTTCCGGCGGTACATTTGCAGTGAAATAATTGAAGTATTCCATAAGAGGGTCTGAGGGAATGACCTGGCAATCAGGATTGGCTCCTTCGAGGGTAATGTCAATACGGTGATAATTGATAATGGAATCGTGACTCGTGACGCGTGACTCGTGACGCGAAGAACCCCACCCCCGGCCCCTCCCCCAAGAGGGAGGAGACCCCACCCCTGGCCCCTCCCCCAAGAGGGAGGGGGAAGATGTTGGGCAATAGAGATCATAACTAAACCCACCCTTTCTCAATTGCACATTCATTCCGGGTGTATTCAGTAAATAAATGACAGATGGATTTGGCTTATGGTTTTGATCGATGATCTGACCTTTGTTTTCAATGAAGCCTGTTCTGATATTTGGTCGCTTTACCGAGGCTTTTATACCATTTGACGCAACAATATCATTATGACCACTTTGAAACAATATGATCAGCAACATGAATAGAAAAGAGTGTAAAGCTCTTTTCATTTGATTTTATTTTGTAAGACAAATATATGAATTATAATCCAGTTAACCTGACCTGGTGATGTGTTTGTAGATAATTTTATTTCTATTTATAAAAGAAGAGTAACAGAGGGACAGAGGGACAGAGGGACAGAGGGATAGAGGGATAGAGGGATAGAGGGAGATTGATTAAATTAGGAACTTTATTTAATCTGGAATTAGGAGTTACAATCTGGAATTAGGAGTAGGAATCTGAAATTAGGAATGAAAATGAGGCAATGGGCAATGGGATTTGAAATTAGGAATTAGAAATTAGGAATTAGAAATTAGGAATTAGGAATGAAAATCAGACAAGTGGCAATGGGAGTTGTCTGGATTTTTACAGATGTTATGGTAAATGCTTATAGAAACTGACGTTTTTTATAAAATGTTAGGGTCTTAAAATAATCAGGAATATATTAGGAATTATGAGTTTTAGTGCTTAT
>JBEKQA010000086.1:0-19148 GCA_049520195.1 Bacteroidales bacterium | reverse complement strand
TAATACAGGCATCTTTATCAACAGTGATCTTGATGTTTTTCGTTGGAAAGATCTTTACTCGCTGACCGCCTTGGGTAGTCATGAAAGTACGCGGATCATCGCTTTTGATGAAATCAATAAAATCGGATAGTTCGATATATCCTTTAATTCCCATATCATAATAGGCAATTTCATCATTTGATCCCGGCTCGTATTGGTCTTTAGAAAGTGTAAAAGGCAACGGATCAGAATTATATACTTTATTGAACATCTGATCAATATACCAGGATCCGGAAGAAAGCTCCAGGTTTACAATCCTGACATCTGTCCTGATTCCTTCCACTTCCTGAGAATACCAGAGAGGGAAGGTGTCATTATCACCATTGGTAAAAAGAATGGCATTCTTATCACAGGAATTGGTATAATCGGTAGCAAAGTCGCGGGCCGAATATTTCCCCGATCTGTCATGATCGTCCCAGTTCTGCTGTGCCATAAGTCCCGGTACCAAAAACGCAGTCAGAATCGTGGCCACACCCACAGCCATTAAATCCTTTAATTTCAGCTTTTTAACAACACCTTCTATCAGCGACAATACGCCAATCCCAATCCAAATTGAGAATGCATAAAACGATCCCGCATAGGAATAATCACGTTCACGGGGTTCATATGGCTGCTGGTTAAGATAGGAAACAATTGCAAGACCTGTCATCAGGAATAGAAATGTCACCACAAGCCCTCTCCGGTAGTCATTTTTATATTGGAAATAAAGTCCTATCAACCCGAGTATAAAAGGAAGCATGTAATATTTGTTGGTCGCCCGGTTTTTTAGATTATCTGGAATCCCAGACATTGAGTGTCCATACCACATTTTGTCAATGAAGGGTATACCGGTGATCCAGTTACCATTTTTAACTTCATCAGGTCCCGTTCCCTGGATATCATTCTGTCTTCCGGAGAAATTCCACATCAGATAACGGAAATACATCCATCTGACCTGATAGGAAAGGAAGAATTTGATATTCTCAAAGAAAGTCGGCTTGTAAATTGTCAGAGGATTTCCATCCGATCCGGTAACAGAAATCGGTACACCGGGCCCGCCATATTCCTTGTAAAAGTCAGAAGCGCCTTTCCGGTTAAGATCGGTAGTCCACATCCTTGGGAATAGTGTAGTAAATCTCGGATCATAAACAGGAAATACGTTCTTTCTTTCGTCAACAACAATATACTTCCCGCTTTTATCATCCCTTTTATAAATAGGTGATCCATCTGACATATCCACGACCGGAGCGGTGTAATAAGCACCATAGAGAAAAGGCCATGTTCCATATTGTTCCCGGTTCAGGAAGGAAACCAGACTGATGGCATCCTTCGGGGCATCTTCATTGATCGGGGTACCTGCATTTGACCTGATTACCAGTCCGAGAAAAGTAGAATATCCGATCAGGAAAAACACGAGTGAGAGAAGGATTGTATTCAGAACCGGCTTGCCTCTTTTTCTGGTGAAAATTAACCCCCAGATAATCAATCCGAATAACAAAACGAAATAGAAAATGGTTCCCGAATTGAATGGCAGGCCAAAGGAATTGACGAAGAACAATTCAAAGGACCCGGCCAGCTTCGGTATCCAGGGAATCAGAAAATACATGATAAAAGCCGTGACCACAAATGAAACCGTCAATGCAAGCACAATTCCCCACCTGGAAGTTTTGAATTTCCTGAAATAAAATACCAGTGTCAGTGCCGGAATTGTCAGCAGGTTCAACAGGTGGACTCCGATAGAAAGCCCTATCATGAAGGCAATGAATATCAGCCAGCGATAATGATGCTTTTCATCTGCCACTTCATCCCATTTCAGGATGGCCCAGAAAACAATCGCCGTACATAGGTATGACATCCCGAATACGTTTGCTTCAACGGCTGAGAACCAAAAAGAATCTGAAAAGGTAAATGCCAGTGAGCCGACAAATCCTGCAGCAAAAATGCTCCACATTTTGGATTTAGTCATCTCTCCGTCTTTTACAATGATCTTCCTGGCAAGCAGGGTGATGGTCCAGAACAAGAAGAGAATAGTAAAACTGCTGGAAAGGCTGAGCATAGAATTGATCAGCAAAGCAACCTTGGGAGTATTTCCAAAAGCGAATAAGGCAAAAATTCGTCCAATGAGCTGGAAAGTCGGTGCTCCCGGCGGATGTCCGATCTGAAGCTTGTATGCAGTTGCAATATGTTCACCCGGATCCCACCAGCTCACAGTGGGCTCAATGGTTAAAAAGTAAACTGTGGTGGCAACGGCAAAGACCAGCCATCCAATGGTGTTGTTTAATTTTTTATATTGATCCATGTATAGTAATTTACCGAGAATATCTCAGGATACAACAAAAATAAGGCTTCTTTCCCAACCGTGAGTGGGTTATAGAACTTTAGTCATTCAAAAGTCAGGAACTAAACTACTGTTTAAACTTACTTGCTTCTTTGTTGAAGATATCTTCGATTTGCTTCTCCAGTTTATCCTGTTTGTTCTGTGTAGCCAACATTTGCATACTGCGGATCATCTCAAGTGCCGTCTGGATATCGTCTTTATATGCTTCAGCAAAGTTTCCGGTAAATGAATAATAATATTCAAGATCATCCTTGTAAATCTTCGCCATTTCTTCCACTAGTTTATTTGCTTTATCTATTTGACCTGCTTTATAATAGAGATCAGCGAAATAAACATAATCCATATCAACAGGGAATTTCTGCAAGGGGAACTGTTTGAAGAACAGATCCATGAGATCCTGGGCTTTCTTCTTCTCACCCATGCGGATCAATGACTGGGCAACCCGTAACATATTCATTTTGGGTCGTAATGCATTGTTCCGGGTCTCAGGATCTATATAGACATGAGGATCATTCACATTGCCCCAGGCCGATTTATGCATAAAGATATCATATGAATTTAAGGCATCAATACCGCCCAGGCCAGGATAATACTCTTCCGGATCGGACGGGACTGGCATGAATTTATAGACCCATCCTTCAACGAGGCAATATTTATCCACGTTAAAATAGTCTCTAACACTCGAAATAGCTGAATAATAGATCGGTCGTTTCCACTTGTTGGAAGCAATCAGATCAAGATTCATAATATCATTCTTCCCTAACCAGTTCTTTTTAATAGTCCAGCATATCGAATCAACCATTTTATCCTTGTAATAAGGAGGTACGATTCCATTTTTCAAACAGGCCTCTTTATCGACGGTGATCTTGATGTTTTTGGTGGGAAAAACCTTTACTTTCTGACCACTTTGTGTTGTCATGAAGGTACGCGGGTCATCGCTTTTGATGAAGTCGATTAAATCGGATAGTTCGATGTACCCTTTAATCCCGAAATCGTAATAAGGAACCTGATCATTGGTGCCGGGTTGGTATTGGTCACTCGACAGGGAGAAAGGCAATGGGTCAGACTCATACTCTTTATCGAACATCTGGTCAATATACCAGGAACCCGAAGCCAGTTCCAGATTTACGATCCTGACATCTGTCCTGATCCCTTCCACTTCCTGGGAGTACCAAAGAGGGAAGGTATCGTTGTCTCCATTGGTAAAAAGAATGGCATTCTTATCGCAGGAATTGGTATAATCGGTTGCAAAATCACGGGCTGAATATTTCCCCGACCTGTCGTGATCATCCCAGTTCTGCTGAGCCATAAGTCCCGGTACCAAAAGCGTAGTCAGAACCGTGACCACACCCACAGCCATTAAATCCTTTAATTTCAGCTTTTTAACAACACCATCTATCAGCGATAAAACGCCGATCCCGATCCAGATAGAGAATGCATAAAAAGATCCCGCGTAGGAATAATCACGCTCACGAGGTTCATAAGGTTGTTGGTTAAGATAGGTAATGATGGCCAGTCCTGTCATGAGAAACAGAAAAGTTACCACAAGACCTCTCCGGTAATCGTTCTTGTACTGGAAGAAAAGTCCGATCAACCCGAGAATAAAGGGAAGCATATAGTATTTGTTGGTTGCTTTATTCTTAAGATTATCAGGAATCCCTGACATTGAGTGTCCATACCACATTTTATCAATGAAAGGTATGCCGGTGATCCAATTGCCATTTTTAACTTCATTGGGTCCCATACCCTGGACATCATTCTGTCTTCCTGAAAAATTCCACATCAGGTAACGGAAATACATCCATCTAACCTGGTAGGAGAGGAAGAATTTTATATTCTCAAGGAAGGTAGGCTTGTTTACAGTTTGTGGATTCCCATCCTGACCTGTAACAGAAATCGGTATACCAGGTCCGCCATATTCCTTGTAAAAGTCACCGGTTCCTTTCCTGTTAGTACTCCACATTCTCGGAAATAGTGTAGTAAATCTCGGATCATAAACAGGGATTGTACCCTTCCTGTCATCAATCACAACATATTTTCCGCTTTTATCATCCCTTTTATAGATAGGAGATCCGTCTCCATAATCAACAATAGGTGCTGTATAATAAGGACCATAGAGAAAAGGCCAGGTTCCGTATTGTTCACGGTTCAGGAAGGAAACCAGACTAATGGCATCCTTCGGGGCATCTTCATTGATCGGGGTACCTGCATTTGACCTGATTACCAGTCCGAGAAAAGTAGAATATCCGATCAGGAAAAACACGAGTGAGAGAAGTATCGTATTCAGAACCGGCTTGCCTCTCCTCCTTGTGAAAATTAACCCCCAGATAATCAGTCCGAATAACAAAACGAAATAGAAAATGGTTCCCGAATTGAATGGTAGACCGATTGAATTAACAAAGAACAATTCAAAGGATCCGGCCAGCTTTGGTATCCAGGGAATCAGAAAATACATGATAAAAGCCGTGACCACAAATGAAACCGCTAAGGCAAAGACAGTTCCCCATTTTGAAGTCTTGAATTTCCTGAAATAAAATACCAGTGTCAGTGCCGGAATCGTCAGCAGGTTCAACAGGTGGACGCCAATAGAAAGCCCTATCATGAATGCAATGAATATCAGCCAGCGATAATGATGCTTTTCATCTGCCACTTCATCCCATTTAAGGATGGCCCAGAAAACAATCGCCGTACATAGGTATGACATCCCGAATACGTTTGCTTCAACGGCTGAGAACCAAAAAGAATCTGAAAAAGTAAATGCCAGTGAGCCGACAAATCCTGCAGCAAAAATGCTCCACATTTTAGATTTGGTCATCTCTCCGTCTTTTACAATGATCTTCCTGGCAAGCAGGGTGATGGTCCAGAACAAGAAGAGAATAGTAAAACTGCTGAAAAGACTGAGCATGGAATTGATCAGCAAGGCAACCTTGGCAGTATTTCCAAAAGCGAATAAGGCAAAAATACGTCCTATTAGCTGGAAAGTTGGTGCTCCCGGCGGATGTCCGATCTGAAGCTTGTATGCAGTTGCAATATGTTCTCCCGGATCCCACCAGCTTACAGTGGGCTCAATGGTTAAAAAGTAAACTAGGGTGGCAATGGCAAAGACTCCCCATCCGATGATGTTGTTTAATTTTTTGTACTGATTCATGTATATTTGTTTATGCTTAAAATTTTTTGAAACTTCGCAAAATTAATTTTCCTTTTCCAATAGTCAGCATATTAGCACAGAATTATTACAGATTAATTCCAATAAAATTAAAAAGAAAAGGGGAAATAGCAAATTGATGTAAAAATGGCATCGTTTCAGATTTTAATCAATCTCCAAAATAAGGCCCTTCAGATACTCACCTTCAGGATGATAAATACTTACCGGATGATCTGGCCCTTGTGACAGATAATGAAGTACTTGTATTTTACGACCTGTTTCAATAGCGGCTGCCTGAATGGCAGAACGAAACATTTCCCGGGTAATGGCTTGCGAGCAGGAAAAAGTCATTAAGATGCCTCCCGGGTTTATTTTCCTGATTGCTTCAGTGTTGATATGAATGTAGGCCTGCAGGGCGTTGTGTGTGATGTTGTGATGCTTTGCAAATGCCGGGGGATCAAGAATGATCATATCATAGGTTTCATTCGTCCGCACAAGAAACTGTTTCACATCTGCAACGGAAGATTCATGTTTTTTATCATCAATTACATTAAGTAAAAGGTTTTCTTTTACCCATTCGATAGCTTGTCTTGAGCTATCCACAGAGTGAACCATGGTTGCGCCTCCTTTCAATGCATAAACAGAGAAGGCACCAGAATAGCAAAAAGCATTGAGCACTTTTTTATTTTTTGCATAAAATTGGGCAAACATGCTATTGCTTCTCTGGTCAAGGAAGAATCCTGTTTTTTGGCCTCTGATCCAATCGACGGAAAAAACATGTCCGGTTTCGCTGATCAATCCATTTTGCTGGTTTCCATAAAGATAACCATCCTCAATACGATTGTAACCAGTCTTGTCTAACTCAGATTTTGAGGACGAGGCAGGTAACAGAGTTGTCTCAGAGCTCTTGTCATAAACTGCTTTCAGGGTTTCACCGTATATTTCTTTGAGGATATTGACAATATCTTGTTTAACTAGGTGCATTCCCAGGCTATGGGTCTGAATCACAGCCACTCCATTATACCAATCGATTATCAAGCCGGGAAGTTCATCGCCCTCGGTAAAAATAAGGCGGTAGGCAGTTGTTGATGATGAAGAGGTCAATCCAAGTAAAGTTCTTAACCGGTAAGCTTTTATAATCTTCTCTTTCCAAAATGAATAATCAATCTCCCGCTGGTTAAAGCTGAACAATTTAACGGCTATTGAGCCATCCTGAAAATGACCGGTCCCAAGATACTCATGAGCAACAGAATAAACCTCCACAATATCACCAGGAGCAGATGTTCCAATTGTTCTTTCAATAGCTCCTGAAAAAAGCCAGGGATGAAAACGTTTCAATGAGGCCTCTTTACCTTTTTTAAGAACTATTCGTGGGTATCGTTTCATTTTCGACCGAGCTAAAAAATCCTTAACAATTATTTATCAGTTAACGGAATTCAGCAGATTTCCGTATAATTAACGAAAAGTTTTCCACTTTTAATACCAAAAACCTGATTTTGTTTGTATATTTGCCCTTTATTAAAACTAAATTAAAATTTGCACAAAATGAAAAAGTATTTGATTCTTTTATTAATCCCTGTCCTATTCGCATGTGGCAGGGCTGCCAAAAAAGAAGCAGAAGCGATGAAGGTAAAAAACGACAGCCTTATGGCACAAACCATGCAAAAGGATGAGGCTATCAACGAGTTTATTGCAACGGTGAACGATATCCAGGGATCACTGGATACAATAAAGATGAAGGAAAACATTATCAACCTGAGCACTAATAAAAACGGAGAATTAAAACTTTCCGCCAAAGACCAGATTAAAACCGATATCACATCGATTTACATGTTGATGGAAAAGAACAAGAAGGAAATCGCTGACCTCACCCGTAAGCTGAAATCCAGTGGCATGAAGGTGACAGAACTCCAGAAACTTGTCGACCGGCTTCAAAAAGATATTGCAGACAGGAACACAGAGATCGAAGCACTTCGTGACAAACTTGCCAAACTCAATATCGTCATTGAGACGGCAAACTTGCGTTTGGATACACTTTCTAATGTTGTGAAGAGCCAATCCTCCAAAATCAACGAACAGCAACAGACCCTAGCCCAGCAGGAAGCTGCATTAAATACGGCTTATTACATTGTCGGAACCGAGAAAGACCTTAAGAAAGGAATGATTCTTAGTAAAAACAATAAACTTCTTTCCGATTTCAACAAGGCTCTTTTCACCAAAGTTGATATTCGTAAGCTTACGGAAGTTTCCATCCTCAGTAAAAAGGCTGTTGTTATTTCGAACCATCCATCAACTTCATATAAACTGGTGGGTGATAAAAAGATCATACAATCACTGCAGATTCTCGACTATAAGGCATTCTGGAGCAATGTCAGATATTTGGTAATCCAAGTGAATTAATCTACTCAAGTTAGAAGAAAAAGGTGTCTGAGTTTTCAGACACCTTTTTTTTGAGTATACCCTGAGCGAACCTAAAGCGAAGGAAGAGCGAAGGAAGTCTATAGAGAGTCTATAGAAAGTCTATAGAAAAGGTGCAAATTTTTAAAGCTAAATGCTAATCTTCAGCTTGTTAGAAAACTCAATTTTTCCTGAAACTGAGTTAATTCATTCAAAAACAATATATTAAAAATGCTTTTTAAACAATAAAGAAGAGGAAGTAATCAGATTTGTTGACAAAGAAAAGAAACTGACCTGTTAGGAGGGATTTTTGGTTTTACTTTTATAATCCCGGACTATTTCCTTTATCAGGTGTTTTTGAATAATCCAGTGTTTTTAACAATTTACCTTTTTCATCATAAAACTTCCAAACGCCGACGCGCCGGTCATCCTGATAAAATCCTTCAATAAAGACTTTGCCATTTTCACTATACATGGTCCGTTTGCCATCACTTCTTCCATCCTTGAAGAAGCCTTCGCTCCAGACATTTCCGTTGGAATAATAATATACCCATCTTCCATCTCGTTTTTTATTCTTGTATTCACCTGTCATCTGCACCTTTTTATTGGGATACCATGTAGTTTCCCGGATCAATTCACGGGAGTCATCCTTACCCCTGTATACACACTCCCGTTTCGGTGATCCATCAGGGTATGTTTCTTCCATAACCTTGGTTTCATGAGTGCATGAGACAAGTGAGACAATTGCAATCAGACAAATAAAATAATGTTTTTTCATATTTACTAATAATTGGCTTTTATGTTATTTTTAAAAATTAGGCATTGAATTCCAGCCGGTTACCCTTATTTCGTTCATTAAAGTTTCCATTTCTGTATACAAGATTCCCGTTTACAAAAGTATGAGTAACTCTGGACGAAAATTTCGTTCCTTCAAAAGGTGACCATCCGCATTTGTATAATAAATTCTCTTTGGCAACAACCCATGGGGCTTTGAGATCGACTAAAACGAGATCTGCAAAATATCCTTTCCTGATAAAACCCCGGTTCTTTATCCTGTATAATACAGCAGGTGCATGACACATCTTCTCAACGACTTTTTCTATTGAGATCATTTTCCGGTTATAAAATTCCAGCATTATAACCAATGAATGCTGGATTAAGGGTCCGCCTGAGGGACAACTCAGATAAGGAAGCGATTTTTCTTCTTTCAGATGAGGGGCATGGTCGGTAGCAATAATATCTATTTTATCTTCCAGCAATCCTTTAAAAAGTCCATTCTTGTCTTGTTCTGTCTTTATGGCCGGATTCCATTTGATGAGAGAACCAAGCTGGTTATAATCCCGATCGTCAAACCAAAGGTGATGAACGCAAACTTCTGCTGTTATTTTTTTCTGCATCAACGGTAAATCATTTTGTAACAGGTCAAGTTCTTTAACAGTTGACAGATGTAATATATGAAGACGGGTATTGTGTTTCCTTGCAAGCTTCACTGCCATCTCTGTAGATTTATAACATGCTTCTTCGCTTCTGATCAATGGGTGTGCCTCAATGGGTATCTGTTCTCCATATTTCTCTTTGAAGATTGCAAGATTGTGCTTTATAACTCCTTCATCTTCACTATGGATTGCTACAATCATCCTTGATTTTGAAAAAATATCTTCCAGTACTGCAGGGTCGTCAACCAGCATATTTCCTGTAGAAGCCCCCAAAAAAACTTTCACACCACAAATCTTTGCAGGATTTGCTTTTTCTATTTCTTCAAGATTTGAATTTGTAGCGCCAAGAAAGAAAGAATAATTAGCGAGTGATTTCTGCGAAGCCAGTTTATATTTTTCTTCAAGGATTTTAAGGGTTGTGGCTTTGGGATCTGTATTGGGCATATCCATAAAAGAAGTTACACCACCTGCCACGGCTGCTTTTGCTTCTGTATAAAGATCTCCTTTCTGAGTAAGGCCGGGATCCCTGAAATGCACCTGGTCGTCAATCACGCCAGGAAGCAGAAATTCGCCACGTCCGTCTATGAGTTCTACATTTTCATGATCTTCCATGAAAAGGCTGGTTGAACCTACTGGAATTATTTCTTCGATACGATTGTTGCTGATCAGAACACTTCCCTCGAATATCTTGCCTTCATTGACAATATTGGCACCTGCAATAAGTATCTTTTCCATGGAAAAAGTCATGTGAACAAATCGAGTGCAAAGATAATGGGAAAGAAGAAGCGTTACGCCTGTCTTTTATACTTTATAAAAAGACTTCTCCAACGCAGACTAATAACGCCCAGAATGGCTTCTTTGAAAATTCCTTTTGACATCTTCGATTCACCGACAGTGCGGTCAGTAAATATGATTGGAACTTCCACAATATTGAAACCCAGTTTCCATGCAGTGAATTTCATTTCGATCTGGAACGCGTATCCTGTGAAGCGAATTTTATCCATCCGTATTGATCTCAGCACTTTACTAGTATAACATATGAATCCGGCTGTAGTATCCTTAATCTTCATCCGGGTAACAAATCTCACGTAAGCTGAGGCATAATATGACATCAATACCCTTCCCATCGGCCAATTAACTACATTAACTCCAGTAATGTAACGAGAACCAATGGCTACCTCTGCTCCTTTATTTTTTGTAGCATCATAAAGCCGGAGAAGGTCGTCGGGGTTATGTGAAAAATCAGCGTCCATTTCAAATATATAATCATAAGAATGATTTAGGGCCCATTTAAATCCATGTATGTATGCGGTACCAAGACCCAATTTACCTTTCCTTTCTTCCATGAAAAGCCTTCCTGAAAATTCATTCATCAGAGAACGCACGATATTTGCGGTTCCATCAGGAGAATTGTCTTCAATAATCAGAATGTGGAAATCTTTCTCTAAGGAAAACACTTTGCGAATGATCCGCTCAATATTATCCTTCTCTTTATAAGTCGGTATGATGACTATGCTATCTGACACTGCTATAATTTTTTCTACGAAAATAAATCATTCTGTTGGAATAAAAAAACATGAAATCCGTGAATCAGTAAATTTTAATAAATCTCTTAAGAGAGAACGGGAAGAACCGGGATGTTGTTTTATTCCGATAATGTCAAAAAGTCTGATGAATTCAGGTCCATTCTCTAGGAAGCAATCGGGATTTGTTCAAGTTCCTGGAGAGCATTTTTAATTTTCGAAGTTTCACGGAAAATGAGCATCAGCCTGTTTTTGTCTTCTTTCATCCTGCAATTCGAGGGATTGGTTTTGATGTATTCAAGAATGGCTGAGAATTGTTTCGATTGAAAATAAGGGGAGTCTTCATTCCCGATAAAATAGCAAGCCATCCTGTTATTTCGAAGTATCAATTTCTCAAACCCGATTTTTCTTGCAAGACGGCGAAGACGGATTGTGTCCATAAGTGCCAGTGTTTGTTCCGGAACACTACCGAAACGGTCTTCCAATTTTCCTTTAAATTTTAATAGCTCGTATTCTGTTCCAAGAGAATCGAGTTCTTTATAAAGACTTAACCTTTCTGTGATATTGGTGATATAATCATCCGGGATCATGATTTCAAGGTCAGTTTCTATCTGACAATCCTGAACAAATTCTTTTGGAAGTTCTTCATAGAAAACTTCTTTGAATTCCTGCTCTTTAACTTCCATGATCGCCTCATCCAGGATTTTTTGGTACATGTCAAAACCTATTTCTGAGATGAAACCACTTTGTTCAGCCCCAAGAATATTTCCGGCACCACGAATATCAAGATCGCGCATAGCAATATTAAAGCCGGAACCTAAATCAGAAAACTCCTCGATAGCTCTCAAGCGTTTCCTTGCTTCATCTGTTAACGATGACATCGGTGGCGCAAGGAGATAACAGAATGCCTTCTTGTTAGAACGGCCGACCCGTCCCCTCAATTGATGCAAGTCACTCAGTCCGTAATGATGTGCATCATTAATGATGATTGTATTGACGTTGGAGATGTCCAGTCCTGATTCGACGATTGTCGTCACCACCAGCACATCATAATCGCCTTCAATGAAATCAACCATCACTTTTTCAAGTTTTTTTCCCTCCATCTGACCATGAGCAATGGCTACCCTGGCTCTTGGCACCATCCTCTTTACCATTCCTGCCACTTCTGTAATATTCTGAACCCTCGTATTAACGAAGAAAACCTGTCCTCCTCTTGAAAGTTCAAACTGAATGGCCTCTCTGATGACCTCTTCATTAAAATTATGGATCTCAGTTTGAACTGGATACCGGTTAGGAGGTGGTGTATTGATGATAGATAGATCCCTCGCTCCCATTAACGAGAATTGCAGTGTCCTGGGAATAGGTGTTGCTGTGAGTGTTAAATTATCAACATTTATTTTGAAATGCTTGATCTTTTCCTTGGCAGTAACCCCAAATTTCTGTTCTTCATCAATGATCAGCAATCCAAGCTCTTTAAATTTAATGTCTTTGCTCAGCAGCCGGTGCGTACCGATAAGAATATCAATTTTGCCTTCTTCGAGATCTTTGATGATTTGGCTCTGTTCTTTTACCGACTTGAAGCGATTAATAAAATTGATCTTGCATGGGAAATCTTTTAGCCTTTCAGAAAATGTTTTGAAATGTTGCAAAGCCAGGATAGTAGTTGGCACCAGAATAGCTACCTGACGACTTTCGGTAACGACTTTAAACGCTGCCCGGATGGCAATTTCTGTTTTACCAAAACCAACATCACCGCAAATTAACCGGTCCATGGGAAATTCAGCTTCAAGATCTTTTTTGACGTCGATCGTCGCCTTGATCTGATCAGGAGTGTCTTCATAAATAAAAGAAGCTTCAAGTTCTGTTTGCAGGTAAGTATCCGGTGCACAGGCAACTCCTTTTGAGGCTTTACGATCAGCATATAATACTTCCTTCCTTTCCGACGTATTTTGAAATTCGGTGGAGAGAATGGATGCTTACATATAAGATATCATTGTTTTTATAAACAAGCCGGATCGCTTCTTGTTCTTTTGCATTGTTAATGATCTTTTCCAGTCCGTCAAAGCGTCCTATTCCATGATCAATATGAGTGACGAAGTCGCCGGGCCGAAGATCGTAAATTTCTTTAAGGCTCATTGCTTCCTTGCTCACATAGCCATCACGAAGATGAAATCGATGGTAGCGTTCAAAGATCTGGTGATCTGTATAACAAGCGATTTTAAGGTGTTTGTCAATGAACCCTTCATGAAGGGGGAAATCTATCGTTGTCTGAATATCCTGAAGTCCTGCATGTGATATCTGATTTGAATTTTCCGGCAAAAAATCCATAATACTTTCATGATTCTTTGCCTGTATATCACTGAGTATGCTTTTTAATCTTTCTTCCTGTTTTTGATTATCTGTAAGTAAAATATTCTTTATTCCATTGGTGGCATTCTGTCGAAGGTTCTCAAAAAGCAGATCAAAATTTTTATTGAATGATGGCTGGGGTGACATCCTGTAAAATACAGTTCTATCAGTGGAGGAAAGAAAATTCTTGCCATATTCAATCATCCTGTAACGGTTAATTTCATTTAAAAATTCCTGCCCGGAAAGGAAATGAGTCTCATCTTCATTTTTATCCAGTATATCAATAGTAAATCGGATATCTTCTGACCATATAAGGGTTTTCTCCGGGAGGAAAGAAAAAAGAGAATCATATTTAATCCGTTTATCCCGGTTGATCCGGATATCAGGAATAATGGTAATTTCTTCTTTCTTCTCAATCGACAATTGATCGGTAGGGTTGAATGTCCTGATAGAAGCAACTTTATCTCCTTCGAATTCGATCCGATAAGGATGGTCACCAGAGAAGGAATACACATCAATTAATCCTCCACGTAATGAGAATTGGCCCGGCTCAACTACAAAATCTGCCCTTTCAAATTCGTATTCAATTAACAAATCCAGAACAAATTCCAAAGAAACAGCTTCTCCGCTTTTTAGTTTCAAAGTGTTCTTTTCGAGAAACTTTTTATTGACAACCTTTTCTGAAAGAGCTTCAGGGTAGGTAACAATAATAAATTTCTTAGCCCTGGAATGTAACCAGTTAAGGATATCAGTACGTGATAAAAGACCAAGATTATCTTTCTGTCCGGAATCGAAATTTTTTTTAAATGAGGAAGGGAAAAACAGAATCTGCTTCCTGGGTGTTTCTATCTCTCTATCATCTAATATTTGCTCGAGATCATTATAGAAATATGCTGCCGTTTCTTTATCTGGCAGAATATGAAAATGAACCCCTGGATAAGTTGAAAAAACCGCTGCAGAAACAAAGGCTTTGGAGGATCCGATAATACCATTCAAATGGATATCCGATGCCGAAGTCTTCTGTTTTAATTTGCCAAAAGAAGATTTATCATCTTCTTTTAGCAGCTGGTTAATTTCTTTCGTCCTAGAATCATTAATATATAGGGAAAGAAGATTCGTTTTATTCAAAATATAAACCCAATAAAGCCAAATGTCAGGATTTAAATCGAAAACCCGTGGTTTCATTAAAATCCTGCTATTTTATTCAGTTGCAAAGTTATAAAAAAGAACTGCCACCCCTTCCTGATATTTGTCCTTGAAAATAAAGAAATTACCTACTTTTGCTTTATGGACATTAAAATATTCAAGTTTGGTGGCGCATCGGTTAAAAATGCAGAGGGAGTCATAAATGTGGCATCTGTCATTAACCGTTTCCCGGATGAAAACATTATAATGATAGTTTCAGCGATGGGGAAAATGACCAATTCCCTTGAAGAATTGCTGAGATTTTATATGTCAGGTGACCACGATCCAATGTTAGAATGCTATAAACGGATTAAAGATTTCCATCTTGAAATTCTGAAGGCATTATTTCAGGATAAGAATCACTCAGTTTTTGCTGAGACACAAAATATTTTAGATCAATTACTCGGACACCTTCTAAATGAAAATCTTCTAAAAAAGAAAAAACCGGCATATGATTATGAATATGATCAGGTAGTCACTTATGGAGAACTTCTGGCGACAAGTATTGTTCATCATTATCTTACCTCTATTGGAACCTCCAGTTATCTTTTTGATGCCCGTGAATTGATCCGGACCGATTCTAACTATCGGGAAGCAAATGTGGATTGGAAATTGACAGAAGAAAAAATAAGTTTGAAAATGAGTGATTATTTTGCCACAGAAAGTACTACCCGAAGAGTGGCCGTAATACAAGGTTTTATTGGTGGGGACAAATATGGAAATACAACGACGCTTGGCCGGGAAGGCTCGGATTATACAGCAGCTATTTTCGCACATTCATTGAAAACAAAGGAAGTGACTATATGGAAAGATGTTCCGGGAGTAATGAATGCAGATCCGAAGTGGTTTAAGCATGCCAGGAAATTGGATATTCTTTCATATCGGGAAGCCATAGACCTTGCTTTTTACGGAGCTTCCATTATTCATCCAAAAACCATAAAACCTTTAGAAAACGCCGATATTAAACTCCATGTCAAGTCCTTTTTACACCCTGAGCAGGAAGGAACGACAATTGAATATCTGGCAAATTGGAAACTCCTGCATCCCATTTATATCCATAAGCGGAATCAGGTACTTATCTCTATTTCCCCAAAAGACTTTTCTTTTATTGTAGAAGAAAACCTCAGTCAGATCTTTGATATTCTCGCTAAGCACCATGTCAAAGTGAATGTCATGCAAAATTCAGCAATCTCGTTTACAATCTGTGTTGATGCAGATCGAATTAGCGGATCAGATGTCTTATCTGAACTCCAGAAAAACTACACTTTGCGATATAATGAAAATGTGGAATTAATAACTATTCGTCATTATAACCCTGCTGCAATTAGCCACATAGTGAAAGAAAGGGAAATACTAATGGAACAAAAAACCAGAAACACTATACACCTGGTTTTAAAATAGTGATCAGAATTAGCTAAAGGGTGCAACATTGAAAAATTAATACCCCTTTCGTATCATTTCACGGATTCGCAAGTTATTCCCTGGGAACAACTACAGGAAAATCATATCTGAAATCCTCAATATTAGGTTGTTCAAGAATATTGCTAAGAAAATCAGTGTAAGCCTCAGTGAAGGAAAATGATTCAATGTCGTAGTATTCTGCTGAAAGTGGCTTGTTTCCAATTGTTCCCATATCAATTGATGTGGTATTGAACTCTTCCAATTCCATAAAAGGAACAATCTTTTTTACGACAGGCATTTGTCCATAATCTTCACGTAGGAGCAGGTCAACGACTTTATCGGCAAGGGCAGCAGTAAGCCGGCGATCATATTTCCGACAATGTCCGGAACGGGGGTAATACCCTGATATCTGAGCACGGGCTTCTATTCCAAGTTTACTTGATATCTCAGAAGCAACAATACCACTAATACCGCCAAACCGGGGATGTCCATACTCATCAACCTCAGAACTGGCGTAAACGACATCAATCTTCCCTGATTTTTCATCGTACCATCTTACTCCTTCTGAAACCGGAATGACGAGATATTTGTTCCGGGATCTCATGTATGCATCTTTTACCGTCTCGAAGAACAGATCCTTTCTCGCTTTTGTCATTTCGAATTCAGGGATCAATCCAAGTGAAGCCCCACCAAATATTGCACTTCCGGTGAGCCATCCTGCATCTCTTCCCATGATTTCCATAATGATGATCCGAGAATGTGACTCGGCAGTTGTTTTTATTTTTGAAGTGAATTCAGAGACGGCTTTTGCTGCAGATGGAAAACCGGGACAAAGAACTGATTCGATCTCTTTTCCCCTGTACTTATGGATAGTCCTTGTGCGTAAATCATTATCAATTGTCTTCGGATAACCAATAACCGGGATGCCTTCTGTTTCAAAAAGTCTTTTGGCAGCTCCGTTGGTGTCATCACCACCGATGGTGACTAAAACATCGATTTGATAACGATCGAGATTCTTTAAAACCTGAGGAACCCTGGATTCCGGATTTTTCTTTGATGGAAATGGGTTAGTGCGGGTGGAGCGCAATGCAGAACCACCGTACCAACCATCATATGGCTGATTTGTAAGATCCACAATATCACCACTCCCCAGCAGGCCTTTCCATCCTTTCCTGACACCATAAACTTTAAAACCAAGCAGAGAAGCGCGGTTTCTTATTGATTCAATGCTGTGATTAATAGCAGGCGTATCTCCCCCACCGGACAATATTGCCAACGTCTTACCTTTGAATACCTTTTGTTCAAGTTTCATACTCTAACACTTATATCTGAAAGATCTGTTCATTCAAATTTCGAAGTGCAAACCTACCTATTTTTTGAAAAACAGCCAAGAATATTCTCTACCATATTAATAATCAAACACCTGGGAATACATTAAGGATCTTATCAACAAGTACTTTTGCCAATTTAATGTTGGACTCAACAGTCCATCCTGCAATATGGGGCGTCATAATAACATTATCGCATTCAGTCAAATAGCGAAATGCTCCTGGATAATTGCCGGAAATATTTTCAAAGCTGGCATCTTCATATTCCAGGACATCAAGCGCAGCACCTAATAATTTGCCTGACTTTAGATGATTTACCAGATCAACAGTGTTAACCACATGGCCCCGTGAAGTATTGATAAACCAGACATTTTTTCTGAACCGTTTAAAGAATTCATCATTGCATATGTACCGGGTTTCTTCTGTGAGTGGAATATGCATGCTCACTATATCTGCTGAATCGAAGATCTCTTCCAGGGTTGTTTCACGGGTGTTCCCATCAGAATAATCTTTTTTGTATTTATCGTATGAAATAACATTTGCATCAAAGCCGGTTAACCGTTGAGCAAAAGCACTTCCCATATTTCCATATCCTATAATGCCTATTGTCTTTCCTTTAATTTCCCGTCCCCTGTTTCCTTCACGTTCCCATTTGCTATTCCTGACCTGGCGATCGGCCCGGTTGAGATTATTCATCAAAGAAAGTAACATACCTATTGTATGTTCACCAACAGCGTCAAGGTTCCCTTCCGGTGAATTAAAGCACATCACTCCTTTTCTCTCTGCATATTTTACAGCTATATTCTCCAGCCCTGATCCAACTCTGCCAATAAAGCGCAGTTGTATTGCTTTTGAAAGAAAATCTTCGTCCAGTTTAATCCGGCTCCGGATTATAATTCCGAAATATTGATTTATAATCTTTTTTAGTTCATCCTTTCCTGAATTAAGCGCAAATTCACAAATGAACCCATTGGCCGTCAATTCCTTACTGATCAATGGATGGACAGAATCAATGAAAAGTATCTTTTTCATTTTAAATTCCTGATTTTCTTTTGATTCCTGCATTTTAATGTAAAGAAATTGAAGTAACCTTTATTGAGGAAGATACAAATATACCGGGTTTCATGAGATTATTTAGTAATTCAAATTGACTTTCGGGATAAAATCTTAACTTCGAGGCTTAATTATTACTATTGTGTGGAGTTTTCTTGTACGACGAATTTTACGTGACCGTGTTGGAATACTGATCATTATCGGGATTCTTACACTTTTTATGGGATATAAAGCTAGGGAGGTAGTGCTCTCCTATGACATGGCTCCAATGCTTCCGGCATCCGATTCAACTATAATTGTTTATGAGAATTTTAAAAAACAATTTGGAGAAGATGGAACCGTGATGTTCATCGGAATCCAGGATAAAAATCTTTTTACACTGGATAAATTCAACGACTGGTACGATCTGTGCAATAAAATCAGGAATATCCCCGGGGTTGAAGAAGTTGTTTCCGATACCAGATTGTACATGTTGCAAAAGAACGACTCAATCAAGAAGTTTGAGTTTAAACCGATTTGTCCGGTAAAACCAAAGAGTCAAAAGGATCTTGACAGTCTGAAATATTTAATCTATTCCCTGCCACTCTATGACAATCTTATTCTTAACAAAAAGACCGGTGCTACTCTCATGATGGTTACCATCAATAAGGAAGAGGTTAACAGCAAAAGAAGAATACCCCTGATTAATGACATCACGGCTACAGCAGATAGTTTCGGGTTAAAATATCATACAGGGATTCATTATTCAGGATTACCCTATATACGGACAAGAACCTCACAAAAAGTCGAGCATGAGCTTAAGCTTTTCGTCTTGCTGGCGTTATTGGTAGCGGCAGTGTTCCTTTATATCTTCTTCCGTTCTTACAAGGCTGTATTGTTCCCGATGATTATTATTCTGATCAGTGTAATCTGGGCGCTTGGAATGATTGTTTTGTTCGGTTACAAGATCACAATTCTTACCGGAATCATTCCACC
>JBEKQA010000085.1:0-12894 GCA_049520195.1 Bacteroidales bacterium | reverse complement strand
TAGCTGCCTTAAGGATGTTGATAGCATCCTTAACGTATTTAGACAGAGCAAGATTCGATTGCCTGGTGGCAAGGGAGCGCATGTAGATTCTTTCGTTGAATATTGAATTCATACGAATCCGGTCGCCGAGCAGAGCACCGCCGGTCTTTCTCTTTGTGGGATCTATTGAAATAATTCCCAATGTCTTATCAGGGAAGTCAATTAAAAATCTGCGGACTATCTCGTCGACGAGTGAAGACTTTCCGGCGCCACCAGTTCCAGTGATCCCCAGGACCGGCACTTTACTTTTAACAGCCTCTTTCTCAATTTTTTCAAGTACAGACCTGACTTTTTCTGGAAAATTCTCGGCTGTTGTTATCAGGTTTGCTATGACCCTTGTTTCTTTCTTTTTAAGATTAAAACTTTTATGATCTATATTCCCGAGAGGAAAATCAGAAATCTGAAGAAGCTCGTTTATCATTCCCTGAAGGCCCATTCTTCTGCCGTCGTCAGGAGAATAAATCTTTGTAATTCCGTAATTATGAAGTTCTTCAATCTCATGTGGAAGGATTACTCCTCCTCCTCCGGCAAATATCTTTATATGACCACAACCTTTCTCGTTAAGAAGGTCGTACATATATTTAAAGTACTCCATGTGGCCTCCCTGGTAGGAAGTCATTGCAATGGACTGCACATCTTCCTGGATGGCACATTCGACCACTTACTGAACGGATCGGTCATGGCCAAGGTGAATCACTTCAGCACCGCTTGACTGAATTATCCGACGCATAATATTGATTGCTGCGTCATGCCCGTCGAAGAGTGAAGCTGCGGTAACGATGCGAATAGGATTTTTTGGCTGGTAGTTTTCCGATACCTGCATCAATCAAAAATTTAATCGTTCATGATAGCCCTGGATATAATAATCTGCTGGATTTCGGAAGTCCCTTCATAGATCTGGGTCAATTTGGCTTCTCTCATCAGGCGTTCAACGTGATACTCTTTCACATAACCATATCCCCCATGAATCTGGACAGCTTCGGTTGTAACGTACATAGCAGTTTCTGCGGCATAGTATTTAGCCATTGCACTTGCTGTTCCATAAGGCATATTTTGATCCTTAAGCCAAGCTGCATTCAAACAAAAATAACGGGCTGCTTCAATCCGGGTATGCATTTCGGCCAATTTAAAGGCAATTGCCTGGTGATTAATTATTTCAGTGCCAAAAGCTTTTCTATCTTTTGCATATTTTAAGGCACGCTCATAAGCCCCTGATGCTATGCCAAGTGCCTGGGCCGCAATGCCGATGCGGCCTCCCTCCAAAGTTTTCATTGCGAATTTAAATCCAAAGCCATCTTCTCCGAGGCGATTTTCTTTCGGAACATTCACGTCTGTAAACATAACCGAATGCGTATCAGAGCTTCTCATACCCATTTTATCTTCGTGAGGGCCAAGTGATATGCCCGGAGCATGGCGGTCGACAATTAACGCATTGATTCCTTTATGACCTTTTTCAGGATATGACTGTGCAATAAGGATATAGGTAGACGCAGTATTCCCATTTGTTATCCAGTTTTTTGTACCATTCACGAGATAATGATCGCCCATGTCGATGGCCATTGTTTTCTGTGAAGTGGCATCAGAACCTGCATTGGGTTCTGATAAGAGAAATGCTCCAATCTTTTCGCCACGGGCCAGTGGTCTCAGGAATTTTTCTTTCTGATCCTCGGTACCAAATTCCTGTAATCCATAGCAAACCAATGAATTATTCACAGACATTATCACAGAAACTGATGAATCAATCTTGGAAATTTCTTCCATCGCTAGTACATAAGAAATTGTGTCCATACCTCCGCCATCGTACTTTGTATCGACGAGCATTCCCATGAAACCGAGTTCCGCTAAGGCTTTTACATGGTGAGTCGGGTATTCAGCCTTGGCATCGCGTTCGATAACATCTTTTATCAGCTCACGCTGGGCATAATCCCTGGCTGATTGCCGAATCATTTTCTGTTCTTCTGTGAGTTCAAAATCCATATGTAATGCTTTCTAATATTTATATAGATAGTTGTTGTAATATCTTACAAATATAATACATCGCCCTTATGATTGAATCTTTTAACGATAATTAACATTTTTTAAGAAATTCCTGGAGTCTCCTATACTATACTTATTTCATTAAAAGCAACCTTAACATTTGAAATACAAATAGATAAAGCGATCCTAGTCATAAATCAAATATAAATCATAAATAGAATCTTTCATATGGAAATGGTTGTATTTTTGGTTCATAATTAATTACAGGAAAGAATGAATCAAAAAACAGATTACCTGATCGTAGGTGCAGGGATCATTGGATTAGCGATTGCCAGGGAGTTAAGATCAAGGTACCCGGATGCAGAAATAACTATCATTGAGAAGGAACCAGATGTTGCATATCATAGTAGTGGCAGAAACAGCGGAGTATTACATGCAGGATTTTATTATTCAGCAGATTCTTTGAAGGCGAAATTTACCCGGGACGGAAATTTTCAAATGAAGGAATATTGCCGGCATAATAATCTCAAGCTTAATGAGTGTAAAAAAGTTGTGGTTACAAAGGATGAATCGGAGTTAGAAGCATTATATGAATTAGACATGCGCGGGAAGAAAAATGGCGTAGATGTTTCGATCATTACTGAAGAAGAGTTGAAAGCAATTGATCCCAATGCCAAAACATTCCGTCACGCCCTTTTCTCACCAAATACGGCTACTGTAGATCCTACCGAAGTCAATATTGCCATTAAAAACGAGTTGAAAAACAAGGGAGTCAAGTTCATTTTTAATGACGGTTATAAGCGCAGAGAAGGTTCGGACAGCGTAATGACATCGAGTGGTTTAATTATTCAAGCCGGTAAGATTATAAATGCTGCGGGCCTCTATGCTGATAAGATCGCAAGGGATTTCAGTTTCTCAAAAGATTATACAATCATCCCATTTAAGGGGATCTATCTTAAATACACTAAAAAGGATAAGCCAATCCGGACCAATATTTATCCGGTACCAAATTTAAAGAATCCTTTTTTAGGTGTCCATTATACGATTACTGTAGACGGGACTATTAAAATCGGGCCGACTTCTATTCCAGCCTTTTGGAGAGAAAATTACAAAGGTGGAGCAAATTTCAAGAGTGGTGAAATGGCAAATATACTCGGATGGGAGAGCCGGCTTTTTCTCACTAATGCTTTTGGATTCAGAAACCTAGCCTTTGAAGAGGTGAGAAAATACAATAAGTCATTCTTCATAAACCTGGCTACCAAGCTTGTACATCATATAGACAAATCCGGGTTTACAGAATGGAGTAAGCCAGGAATCAGGGCTCAATTAATGAATAAGAAAACCCTGGAACTTGTTCAAGATTTTGTAGTCGAAGGGGATAGCTCTACAATTCATATTCTTAATGCAGTCTCGCCTGCATTTACGAGCAGCTTCCCCTTTGCTAAATGGGTAGTTGAAAACTTTGTAATAACGAAATAATTAAACTAAGAAATCATGGAGACAATACTGAGATTCAAAAGAGATGATCTGATCGATTTCGTGATCCGGTATATGACGAAAATGGGTGTGCCCAAAGATGATGCTGCAATTGTTGGGGATGTACTGGTCTCTGCAGATTTGCGAGGAGTAGAATCGCATGGTCTGATAAGGCTTGCATCTTATTACGGGAGCCGGATCCAAAAAGGCTATATTGACCCGAAAACGCCTTATAAAATAATTCATGAAACACCATCAACAGCTCTTATTGATGGTGGAAATGGCTGTGGACAAGTGGTTTCAAAAAGAGCGATGGAGATATGTATTGACAAAGCAAAGAACTCAGGAATCGCTGCAATCTCAGTCAAGAACAGCAATCACTTTGGCATTGCGGGTTATTACGCCATGATGGCGTTAGAGCATGACATGCTTGGCCTTAGTTTCACTAATTCCCAACCGTTGGTCGCTCCCACTTATGGAAGAACTGCTGTTTTAGGGACCAACCCAATCAGTCTGGCTGCTCCTACCAACAATGCTCATCCTTTTGTTCTGGATATGGCCACAAGTGCTGTGGCATATGGAAAAATACAGCTTCATGAAAAATTAAAGGAACCTATTCCCATTGGCTGGGGTGTTGATGAAGAGGGACAACCTACCAGCGATCCATCGAAGATAAAGCCTGGAGGGCACGGGGCATTACTTCCTTTGGGAGGAATGGAAATCACTGCAGGATATAAAGGGTATGGCTTAGCTGTATTGGTTGAGATCTTCTGTTCAGCTTTATCAGGTGGTTGTTATCTCGGGCAGGTTGGTTCGCCTGCAAAACCAGATCCTACCTGTGTATCGCATTTCTTTATGGCGGTAAATATAGATTCATTCAGACCCATCTTTGATTTCAGGAATCAAATGGACGATATGATCAAACTGCTAAAGAGTTCGCCTTTGGCTGTTGGCCGTGAAGAGATCCTTGTTGCAGGCGAAAAGGAATTTGAATATCAGAGGTTTAACATGGAACATGGTGTACCTCTTGTCAAACCAATAGTTGATGATCTCATCCGTGAAGGGGAAAAGATTGGTGTACCATTTAATCTCCAACCGGTTGGTGAAGATTAAAAGCAGGCTTTCCAGCTTTTAATAATTAATAAACAACTTATTGTTTATCCTGCTGTAACGCGTTCCAATCTTTTCATTACAGAAAAGATAAAGAGTGCGGATAAAAGGCATGATACAACCAGAACGAGCCAAAGTCCCCATAAAGGCATTACTCCCCATAGCCAACCTCCCACGAAGAGCAGGAAATTACCAACGCCGGTTGCTGCGAACCAAAAACCTTGCATGGTTCCTTTGTACTTTGGAGGAGCGACTTTAGAAACAAATGAAATGCCCATCGGACTCAGGAACAATTCAGCAATTGTCAATATAAAATATGTGACTACGAGAAAATAAGGAGAAACTAAAACGTTGGCAGGTGCTACAGTACCTTTTAGCGAAGCCGGACTAGGCATTCCAATAGATGCAAAAATAAGAATAGTGAAAGCCAATGCGGTAATTAACATTCCGTACCCTATTTTTCTAGGAGCAGATGGTTCTTTACCTCTATTATTCAGCCATCCAAAGAAACCGATAATAAGCGGAGTCAGTGCTACAATGAAGAAAGGATTGAAATGCTGAAATTTCTGGGGAGTAAATGGATTTATATCCTGATATCCTAAAAAACGCAAGATGGCAATAGTTGCGAATCCTGCAAATGCTATGCCGCCAATGATCCTGGTGGTTGCAGAGCTACTTTTTTTAACTAAATAAACAAGCCCTATAACTGATAAGAATATCGACAGCAATCCAAATAAATCGAAGAATAAGTTAGTGAATTTCCCTACTGTAGGCTGTGTATAATCACGGGCGAAAAATGTCATGCAAAGCCCATTTTGCTGAAAGGACATCCAGAAAAAAATAACCACAAAGAACACGAGAAATAAAGCAATCAACCTTTCACGGATCTGTTTCGGTGTGAGCTCAATAACCTGAGCCTGATGTTCCTTGCTTTTAGATTTTTGTTTCTCAGTAAGGTCTGCATGTTTATAATGTTTTTTAAATATCCAGAAGATGGCCATTGAGATAATCAGACTGAGACAGGCGACACTAAAAGCATAATGGTAGGATTTTCCCAGTGCATCCAGATAATGTGTAGAAAACAGCTTTAAGGAATCAATTGTCACAGATGCATCCTGCTTCTGAGCAATAGAAAGATATGCAAAAGGATCAATAAGTTTATCATTCAGGCAATTATTGGCCAGCGCGGGGATATTAGCATCATATGTAAAATGGTATGTGTTCAGGATCCAGTTACTAACCTTCTCAGCAGCAGTAGGGGCAAACATCGCGCCGATATTGATCCCCATATAAAAAATATTGAAAGCACGGTCTCGGACACTACTATATTTAGGATCGTCATAAAGGTTACCGACGAGTGCCTGTAGGTTGCCTTTGAAAAGGCCAGTTCCTAGAGCAATCACACCCAACGCACAGATAATGAGTCCTAATCCTTCACCATGAACCGATGGAATGGATAAAAGCAGGTATCCAAGAAACATGATGATGATACCAAAACTGATCGTCTTTCCGTAACCAAGCCATTTATCTGCCATCAGACCACCCAGTATCGGAAGCCCATAAAGCATGGCCATGAAAATTCCATAGATAAGGCTGACACGAGTAGAATCGAACCCGAATTTAGCCTGTATAAACAAGGCAAGAATGGCAATCATGGTATAGAAGCCGAACCGCTCGCCCATATTGGTGAAAAACGCCACGAATAGTCCTTTGGGATGTCCTTTAAACATACATAAACTGGTTAAGGGTTAATAATTCAGGGATTTGAGCCTTGCAAAAATAAACAAATTAGTATCTTTCACAAACAAGAGCTATTTTATATTTACTCTTCCTCCTGAACGACCTCAGACAGATCTTTAAGAATCTTATTCACATCTTCTTCAGTCGAAGTTAGTTTAGTCTTACATATTTTTATTAGTTGTGATGCCCGTTTTACCTTTTGTGACAATTCATCGACTGAAATCTCACCCTGTTCGATTTCGTTAACGATTTCCTGAAGTTCCTTGAATGCTTCAGTATAATTAGCCGTATTACTCATTTATCTTGCTTTTTAGTTGATTTAACAATACTATTTATTTTACCATCAAATACAATAGTTTCGATCTGATCATTCTCTTTCACCTGACCAATACTTTTCACTGATATTCTATTTGCCAGTGTAATACTATAGCCTCTTTTCAGAACATTCAGAGGGTTCATGTTGGTAATATTCTTTTCAATTCCCATTAGCCATAAACTTATCTGTCTGAGCTGATAAGATGTGTCTTTTCTCAGATTTGCTGAAAAGTGTTTGAGTTCCTGATCAATACTCACGCACGAGGTAATGACTCCTTTTTTTATATTATTCAAGTAATTATTAAGATATTCTTTCTGCATTCTTAGAAGGAATAGTGATTGCTGATGTAACTTTTGAAGTAATCCTCTAACCTTGTCGCGATTCTCTATTAAAATATTCTCAGATACTGAAATAAAGAGTTTTATTTCTGAATAGAGTCTTACTTTTTCTTCTGCTATTATGCGCTGAGATTTTTCAATAATCTTTTCTTCGGCATTGTGAACGGGAACTGAGAAATTATGGAATTTCTGGATGAGATATTCTGCGATTTTTGTTGGTGTAATTGCATTTGAGAAGGAAATCATTTCAACAACAGTCTCATTTGTTGTATGCCCGATCCCTGTTATCACCGGGATTGGGAACAAGCAAACCTCTTTAGCCAGGTCGAAATTGTTAAAGCAAGAAAGTCCAATGTCTCCTCCTCCACCGCGGATTATAGCTACTGCATCAAAATGATCAATGACTCTTTTAATCCTGTCAAGCTGATTGATTATTGAATCCACAGCTTTTTCTCCCTGCAAAAGCGAAGGAAAAAGGAAATGAAAGAATTTATAGTTCCAGGGATTAGTTTCAAGAACATTTAAAAAGTCAGCATACCCTTTACTTGTTTCAACAGAAATAATTGCAATTCTTTGAAGGAGAAAAGGAACTTTCAATGATTTGTTTCTTTCGAAAAGACCATCCTTTTTGAGTTTTCTAAGAGTTTCCTGCTTCTCTTTTTCCAGATCCCCAAGAGTATATTCAGGATCAATATCAATAATCCTTAATGCAAGGCCATAAACCGGATCGAATGATATTCTGGCAAGGAAGAGAATTTTTATACCATCTTTCAACGGTTCATGCAGGACTTGCAAGAACTTCTCATTAATCGCCTGATAATCATCCTTCCATAAGTTTGATCTAATATGGGCAATTATTTTACCTTCTTGCTTCTCAATAATTTCAGGATAACAATGTCCAGAGTGTGAATAAAAGTTTAATTTGCTCATTTCAGCCTTAACCCAGAATGGGCTGGAATATCTGTCGGAAAGGGTCTTTTGAATGCTCCGGGTAACTTCGAGCAACGAAAAGATTGTTTTATTATCAATTTCTTCAGGCATTTGTGCTTTATAAAATATTCCGTCTTTTCAATTCCCAGAAGCATTTTGCAGTAGCGTCAATATCGACGGCTGCATTGTGTGCTTCTTCAAAATCGACTCCAAAAAGTATTGAATGGAGTTCTGAAAGTTTCGGCCATTTGTATCCATAAGGACCATTGATCTTACAAAAATTAGTGGTTTTTTCCATAGTGCAAATCTTAGGCTTTGAAGCAACAATGTTGACCATATTATTCCTAAGAAATTCAGCGCCAACAATTTTCTCGTCAAAGCTCATATTATGAGCAACCAAAACCCCAGACTGAAACACAAGATTCTGAAACTCATCCAAAACTGTTTGCAAAGTAATACCCTCATCTAAAGCCCTTTCGTTAGAGATTCCATGAATTCTTGAAGCTTCGGTTGGAATATTACCCTTCAGGCCGAATAATATGGCTTTTACCATCCAACTTATTACCCGTATCGTCATATGTTAGCCAAGCTAATTGGACTAGCCTTGGCCAGTTGGTTAAATCACTAACTGGTGCTTTCCAGTTTCTTGGTAAACCAGTTGTTTCAGTGTCAAAAAATAAGTACATTTTATAAGTATTTGAACATTAATTTGAAGATGCATTCAAAGAATAAAAGTAGGTACAAAATTGGAATAATGACACAATAAAAAACAACAGAATATTATCTCAGTTCAATTCTATAGGTTAGCCAATATATTCTTATTTTTAATCCTTGCAGTTTTTTGATATAATTAATCTTTAAGGCAATTTGGGAGATTGTTTATATCTTGTTAATCAGAGATCAAGGCAAAAAGTAATATATTCCAAAAAAGTTGTAATAGAAAAACAGTTTAATCGTCTTATCCTCAACTATGGATCTCCAGGAATTTAAAATACAGGTCTTCCCATTAAAAAACAAGCTGTTAAGACTGGCCACCCGGTTGCTTGAAGATTCTGAAGAAGCCCAGGATATTGTTCAGGAAGCCTTTATTAAATTGTGGAACCGTAGAGACAAGTTAGCTGAATACAGGAGTGTTGAAGCGTTAGCAATGGTAATAACACGAAATCTATGTCTCGATAAAATAAAGGCAAAGAAGTACCCGGTCGACAGGTTGGAAAATATCAGAGCGGATATACCGAGTCATGATATAGAATCGAAAGTTGAATATGTTGAACTGACAGATCGCATCAAAGAAATCATTAATAAGTTACCGGAACAAATGAAAACGATCATGCAATTAAGAGATATTGAAGGGTATGAATTTGAGGAAATTGCAAGAATCGTTGGTATGAATGAGAACGCAATTCGCGTGAGTCTTTCAAGAGCAAGAAAAAAAGTCAGAGATGAACTGATAAACAATAAATTATATGAATTTAAAAGAAATTGAAGAACTACTTGAAAAGTTCTATGAAGGAAATACAAATCTTTCAGAGGAGCAAAAGCTCCGAGAGTTTTTCAGCGGTGACGAAATACCACCGCAACTTTCAGAACATGCTGATCTTTTCATATTTTATTCTCAATCTCGAGAAGAGCGACTCAATGAAACGGAATTCGAAGAGCGCTTCTTATCAGCTATTCAGGAACATTCATCAATTCCAATCTTGTCGAGAAAAAGGCAATTATTTTACATTAGTGGAATTGCAGCGACATTAATCATCATGGCAGGCTTGATCTTCACCTTCAGGAATGATGTTGTAAAGCAAGCTCCTAAAACGCCAGTGAATACAGAACTCGCTTATGAGCAGGCAAAAGATGCCCTTGCTATGTTATCCATAAATTTAAATACTGGTTTCGAACAGGTTCAGAAACTTCAAAATTTCCAGAAAGGAATAAATGAATTACAAAAAATTCAAGCGTTTCAAAAAGGCTTAGATGAAATGAACAAATTTTCAAAATTCTATCAATACCAACAAATAGTTATAAACCCGGGCGATAAGTACCGTCCATAAAACAACAGATAAAATGAAAACGTTGAAATTAACATTAGTAACCACGGTCTTGGTGATAATCTCATCGGTCGCCAATGCACAAACACCATTTGATAAGTTTTACGAAAAATATGCAACCCAGGAAGGGTATACGTCTGTAAATATTTCAAAAGAACTTTTTCAAATGTTTTCAAATCTTGGTAATCAAAAAGACACCAGTGCAAAGGATATGAAAAAAGTAATGGAACAGCTTAATGGCTTGAAAGTTTTAAGCTGTAAACCTGATTCATTGAAGCCCGCCAAATCGACTGCATTTTTTAATGAGGCATCAGCAATTTTCAACAATCCTGCCTACAAAGAATTAATGACCGTTAATGATAAAGGCTGCAATATAAGATTTCTTACCAAATCCGATGCCAATGGAAAGATAGGCGAGATGGTAATGCTGGTAAAGGGAAAGGATGAAATAGTAGTTCTTGATCTGACTGGGTCAATTGACCTTTCGACAATCTCAATGCTATCAAAATCCATGAATATTCATGGAATGGAAAACCTTAAAAAAATTAAAGAGAATCATCAAAAGTAAGGAAAAATAAAATTGTTTTAATATTGAAGGTGCTGATAATCAAAATGTCAGCACCTTCTTTTCTAATTCATCTCAGGATGTCTGTTTTAGTTAAAAGAATTTTATCAATACGATTGCCATCCATCCTGGCGATTTCAAAGTGATATCCGCCCCAATCAAGCGAATCTCCTGTTTTCGGTATCTCTTTCAACTGATTAATTAAAAATCCGGCAATTGAATTAAACTGGGCTCCAGTAAAATCATAATTCTCAATTTCGAATTCATGGATAAATTCGAAGAAGGCCAGTTTGCCATCAATAAGCCAGGTATTTTCAGATCGTTTGATGACTTCAGGTTCATCCATATCAGTAATATCACCCACAAGTCCATCAAGAATATCGTTGATGGTCACAATTCCTTCGACTGACCCAAATTCATCCACGACAAGTCCGCAATGAATACGTGTTTCCTTGAAATTTTCAAGAACCTGATAAGCTTTTTTATCACTAGGAACGATATTGACTTTTTTGACATATTTCCTCAAATCGAGATCGGGTTCTTTAAGCATTGCGATCAGGAGGTCCTTTGCATAGATTACTCCAAGAACATGATCCAATTCTTTATCGCAAAGGGGATAAACAGAATGCGTATTATCAGTAATAATTTTAACATTCTGTTCATTTGGGTCTTCGGTATTAAGCCAGGCGATGTCATTACGAAGAGTCATCAATGCACCGATGCGCTGGTCACCGAGGTGAAAGACACGTTCCACAATATCCTGTTCAATTTCCTGAATTTCACCGACTTCGGTTCCTTCCTCAAGCAGTGCCTTGATTTCTTCTTCTGTGACCTGAGAATCAAGTTTTTTATGAATGCCGAATAGATTGACAATGAATTCGGTAATAGCGCTCAGTAACCAAACGAATGGTAGAAGAATCTTAGACAAGACCACCATTGGATTTGCAATAGCCATTGCTATTGATTCGGGATTGGTCATACCAATTCTTTTCGGTACAAGCTCACCAAAAATGATTGAGCAAAAAGTTATAATAAAAATAATTATAACAAATGAAAGATTGTGGCTGACGAGCTCAGAAATTCCAATGAAAATTAATTGCATATCAAGTACATGGGCTAATCCAGAGCCGCCAAAAACCCCAATCAGAATGGCGATAAAAGTAATTCCAATCTGTATCGTTGAAAGAAACCGGTTTGGTGTTTCGGCAAGATGTAGAACAAGTTTTGCTTTTCTATTTCCTTTCCGCATCAGTTCTTCAAGTCTTGATTTACGTGAAGAAACAATGGCAATCTCAGACATAGCGAAGAGTCCGTTCAGAAGAATAAGAAAAACAAGGATTAGAATCTGTTCAGTCATACTGCTGGAATACAATTCCCTTTATAAGAATAAACTACTTAAGTATTATTATTGCGAAAATACAAAAAAAAATGTCGGAACAAACTCTTACCGCAGAGTTAATATCATTTGAACATTTGGTGAGATATTATGCAAACAACCCTTCTACTGAAAGATATCGCTCGCCGGTATCATAGGCAAATGTAAGAATCCTGCTTTTTGGAGGAACATCAGGAATTTTTTGAGCAACTGCAGCAACAGCAGCACCTGAGGATATTCCAACAAATATTCCTTCTTCTTTTGCTAATCTTCTTGTATAATCAAATGCTGCTTCTTTGCTAACCTGGATTACCCCATCCAAAATGCCCGTATGAAGATTCTTCGGGATAAATCCTGCTCCGATCCCCTGAATCGGGTGCGGGCCTGGCGACCCACCGCTAATCACTGGGGAAAGCTCAGGTTCAACTGCAAAAGCTTTCAATCCAGGAAACTTCTTCTTCAATACTTCGGAAACTCCTGTAATGTGCCCTCCAGTGCCGACACCTGTTATAAGGTAGTCAAAACCATCAGGAAAATCGACAAGAATCTCAGCAGCAGTTGTTGATTTATGAATATTAATATTGGCCGGATTGTCAAATTGTGAAGGAATCCATGACCCGGGTGAGGAGGCGGCAAGTTCTAACGCTTTCTCGATTGCTCCTTTCATTCCCTTCTCACGAGGAGTCAGTTCAAATGTTGCTCCGTATAATGCCATCAATTTACGCCTTTCCAGAGACATACTTTCGGGCATTACCAGGATTAACTTATAACCTTTTACGGCTGCGACCATAGCTAACCCGATGCCCGTATTTCCTGATGTGGGTTCAATAATGACATTCCCAGATTTAAGTTTCCCAGATTTTTCGGCATCTTCAACCATTGACAATGCGATTCTATCCTTGATGCTTCCACCCGGATTTGAACGTTCAAGTTTAATCCATACCTCAATATTTGACGGAAATAGTCTATTTAATCTGACATGA
>JBEKQA010000084.1:0-13029 GCA_049520195.1 Bacteroidales bacterium | reverse complement strand
ACCAGGGAGCCTTTGCGGATTATACCAATGCCATTAAGATTGATCCGGGATATGCTTTTACATACAACAACCGTGGAATTCCAAAAAATACAATCAAAGGTAATCAAGGTGCTATTGCAGATATAACCTTTTATATTTCTTTAGATGCTAATAATCCAAGTGGTTATAATAGCCGTGGGGTTTGTTATACGATATTGTTAAAGTATGATCAGGCAATCGCAGACTTCAATAAAGCAATCAGCTTAAAATCGGATTATTCTTCCGCCTATGCCAACCTCGGTTACGTTTACATGCAACAGAAAAAAACTGATTTGGCAGTTAATAATTTCAACCAATGCTTAAAGATTAATGGAAAAAATATTTTTGCCAACCTGGATTTAGCGATTGTTTACTACATGAAAGGTAACCTTCAGGAATCTAAAAAATATCTGGGCATTGCCAGATTCATTGAACCTCGCCTATCCAAAGGCATCGTTGGGATCACTGACCTTGAAAAGGAAGATTGTTATTGGACGGATAAGGATAAAGAAAGTCTTAAGAAGATGTTTGCAGAGTTGAAATGAAAATCAACCTTCCCTGAGGTGAATATTACTCTGTGATTGGATTATTGGACAAACCATTACACAACTTTTGAAATAAGATACATTATTCACACATTGTCCCATTTGTTGTGTCTTATGTTTTTTCCAACTGAAGTTCAGATTTTTCATCAGGTGGTTTTTTACTTCTCAGAATCAGGACATCAGCAATAATCGCCGCTATTAACATCATGGAGTCCTGATAAACACCCGGTTTTATTATTGTACTAATTCCGATCACTGCCCAGAGTGATGGAACGATTAACAGGTACTTTGAAAACTTTTTATCACAGAGAAGCAGGAAGCCAAATGTTAAAATAATGGTAGGGGAAGGTAATCCAACAGAGCTAATCAATGATATATCTGGTTCAATCAGGTAATCAACAACAGGATAGATTATCAAGCCGTAGAGGATAAAAAAGGTTCCGAAGTATGCCTGTATTGAATTCATAAATACAAATTTCAGGTTATACAATATAACGCCTTCCCATACCAAAAACAAACCCTGTAAGATAAAAACCACACCATATCCGAGAGCAAGAATGTTAATGTGAGAAAAGAATGCCCAATAATAAACAATCCCTGTCCATATCCATATAACTCCCAGGATACCCGCAACGAATTTATCCTTTTGCCTGATCTTTGATCCAATTGCAATTAAAGCCAATATGCTCAAAAGAAAGAGTATGATCTGGACGGGAAAAATCGCATGATTGTACTTTTCAAAAACAGAGAAAAACTGGTCTGTTGTAATCGGGGTCTTCATAGCCATTGCTTAGTGGGTATTGCTTGTTCAAACATAGGATAAATATTTTCAGGTCAATTCTTTCCTGACAAAGGAAAAGTATAAATTCTGACAAAAAGGAAACGCCTTCTTGAAATTCAGGATAGACGTTTCCCCGGAAAAAACAATAAATTAAAATCAATCTTTGTCGTCTTCGATCTTCTAATTCTTCAATGGTGTCTTTTTCAACACATCACCCTTGGCAGAGAAATGGACTTTATACCTTTCATTATCCTTCTTCAGATCCATAACGTAGAATAGTGGCTTGTCTGTTGACTCCACTGTGGTAACTTCTGAAATCTTGAAACCAGCAAAGTCCTTAGCAATAGAAGCGGTGACTTCTTTTGGCAGATCAGATTCTACTATTGCTGTTTTTGTGTCAAGCCATTTTCCTGTGGGATTGAATTTGGTGAATTCTCTTACTCCCTTATCTCTATAGGCAATTTCATAGTTGTTGTGCTTCAATTCATATTTTATCTCGGTAGCAGCAGGGTATTTTTTTGCAAAGGCTTGTAATACTGCGGTTGGAACCTTGTCAGGAGTTAATTCTTGGGTATAACCCATAAAACTGAACAAAAAACATGCTAACATTAATACAATGATTTTTTTCATGATTTGATGATTTTATTGATTTATAATTTTTATTGCGTGATTAAAAAAGTTACCGTTTAACGTATGTCATGTTAAACGGAACTTCACAAAAGAAAGCAGATAATTACTTTGCTGTCATAACCTTGTGCAATTCTTCTTTGGTTTTTCCGAGTTTGATTTGAAGTTTCCCAAGCATTTCATCTTTTTTCCCTTCGGCAAACATCAGATCATCGTCAGTTAAGTTTGCATATTGCTGTTTGAGTTTACCTTTCTGTTCATTCCAGTTTCCTTTTACTTCTGTTGTGTTCATTTTTTTGAAATTAATTTGTGAATGAATTTTCACAGTACAAAGGTGAGTCCATTAATTCCGGAAAACATTACACAACTCTGGGAATAAATTACATCATTCACACATTATTCAACCGAACAAATCGGATAAATCGGGAAACTTATCAGACAATTCCATGGCAGTGACAATATTCGTTTTAGACTTCGCAATCCAGATTCCAAATTCCACACTCCCCACCCCTCACTCCTCACTCTTCACTCCAAAATCCACATCCCCCATCCAGAATAAATCTTCTCTTTTCCGTAAAAATCATTCCGCCTGATAGAAAATTTGTGTGCCATTTTTTTTAAATGGCCATTATTATACGATGATTCTTAGACAAGTTTACTGAACAAGTTTCTGAACTCTCCGCATGACCTTTATTGATGATTCGTTGATCATCATGTTATAAACCCAATCGGGGATATCCCCGGCCGGGTCAATATAACCTTCCAAAGTGATACGGATGATTCCATTTTTCAACTGTTGAGCAGTCCATTTTTGCAAGTATTTTTTGATCCGGATCAGACCGGGCTTTTCAGGTATTACATTCGCGAGGGGTGTATTTAAAATTACCATTTCCCCGGTTAAGGAATCAGTGGTCATTTTTGATTCAACACAAAGATCCCGGTCGGTAAATGGCCAAGGAACGTGATAGACAAGGTAATACTGGAAATATTTGTCTTTTTCAAAGATAAGGATTTTGATCTGCCTCAGGTCTTTATCCCACCAATCATTATTCTTCACATTTCCAAGTAAATCACGCACTTTATCCATTGTCGAAGGGACATCCATGACTCCCTTGAAGGATTTTATCGTGTTGCCTGCTTCCTTTCTCGTAAATAGTTTGATACCATCTTCTTCTTTTACAAAATTCCATGATTGAGCAGAAAGATCAGATGTAAAACCAAGAAAGATAAAAAGGATAATGGAATTTATCTTGCTTTTATACCTCATCACCATTGAAAAAACTTGTGTAAAATAAAAAGAATTTATGACTTTCACCAAAGTTAGTGAAAATACTGGTTATAGTGGAATATTCAATGCAATTGTGCAGGAATGACGATCATATCAGGGTAGTAGTTTGAATTGATCAATTGAAAATGTAACAACTTGCAACTTGAAATGACCACGGTTTGAGATTGTTCAAAATACTCTTTTTATTTTCGGGGTATTGTTTTCTAATACTTTTTAAATCCGGATTTTAATTGTTCTATATTAATAATAAAAAATTCTATGCGTTCCAAAATTGACAAGAACCCTCTCAATGAAGGGGAAATAATAAATAGAAAACTATGCCAACATATCCCAAATGAGTCTCATGGGATGTAAAAAACCGGTAAAATTATTTTCCGGCAACTTAATAAGTCTTCGGTGTCAGCCTTATCAGAAGCACATCATGGGGGCCTAGGTCTCCTTTAAGATTTTTGCTGGTGTTACCGATAACCTCGTGTTTCCACAGATCCCTAACCACATAGGAATCATCGATTTTATATTGATTGCTAATGGTCTTCTTAAGGTCCTGATCGATTGATATTGTTCTAATGCCCCTGTTTATAATACAGAAAGCAAATTCTCCGCAATCCAGCGGTTTGAACCATATCTCCAGATCCCCCGATTTCAGCCAGCGTACAGCTGATATCCCAAGTTTGTCCTGATCAATGGCAATCACTTCACGGTTGGTTAGGATGGACAGGGTTTCCTCAGACATATTGCGGATGTCGTTGCCGGCAATCAAAGGAGAGGAAAACATGGCCCACATGCTGAAATGTAACTTTTCTTCAGCCGGAGTAAGCTTCCCGTTTCCGATCTGTAGCATATCTGCATCATTCCAGTGCCCGGGGCCGGTGAAACTACCGAGATCTGCCATCCGGTCGATGATTTCCAGAACACCCATTCCCCCCAAGATGTTTTTGCAGTCAAAGCAGTTTACAATGTCCGGAGTTGTCCGCCACAAATTTCCAACATCCTTTCCCCATTCCCATGGATTGTTCTTTCCCCATTCACAGATGCTGTATACCACCGGCCTTCCTGCTTTAAACAGGGCGTCGCGCATGAGACGGTATGACGTTTCCGCATCCTGTGTACCATGTGAGCACCAGTCATACTTCAGATAATCGACCCCCCAGTCAGCATAAGTTATAGCATCCTGAAACTCGTGTCCTTTGCTTCCGGGTCTTCCGCGACAGGTGGCCGACCCGGCATCTGAATAAATGCCGAATTTCAATCCGAGCGAATGGATATACTCGCCAAGTTTTTTCATGCCACTTGGAAAACGATTTGGATCAGCCAGTATGGTTCCATTCGTATCCCTTCCTGTCTGCCAGCAATCATCAACCACGAGATAAATATATCCTGCGTCCTTCATTCCATTGGTAACCATGGCATTCGCTACTTCCCGGATGACTGATTCATTAATCCTGCATTTAAAAAAATTCCAGCCATTCCATCCCATTGGTGGTGTCATTGCCATATTATCGAATTTCTGCCCATACTGGTCAGACAGACATAAAAACAAAAAAAGTGATCCGGTTATTAGTACTTTTCCACTCATTATAAAAAACCTTGCTCGCAATCGCGTATTGCTTCCTCAAAAAATTCCCCCTGGGATCTTTCGATTGACAAATGCAAAAGTATGTTATCTTGGTCACTCTTAATAGATCAATTGATAATAGAATATTGGATTTGAAACTAACTTTTTACATTGACGGATCAATTCATTGCTGTTTTGCCCTACCTTCAAAGGAATTTGATGGTGGATGGAAAGAAACTATGGTTTTCCAATTTTTGTGAAACCTTCAGTTAAGGTTACACTTTACGTTCAAAATTCTTGTTTTCTTTCTTATATCGAAGAAAACCCTTGTGGATTCAGAAATTATTCAATTCAATCAAAATTTGTCGATTAGGTATATAAGTCAAGTGAAAAGGGAAAGAATGACGGTGGATCAAACTTTTAGCTTTTTTCTGGATCTTTATCCGTAAGCATAAAGTCAAGTGTAATTTGCAATATGCAAAGTGTAATAAAATTGCACTTTGCAGTTTACGTTTTAGACTTCACATTTTTGGTTTCAGCCAATGTGTAAGCCCCCCTATTTTTTGGACCATTCTAAAGTAGAGATTTCCGGGTTTTCATTAGATTATGGAATTATCCGGAAATCCAACTTAAACCCCCACCATTGCAAACTTCTCCTGCACCGCCCAAACATTGATCCCACTCGATCTGCGTCGTTCAAACCCATTTTTTTTAGAGCCCTTCCCAGCCTTATAACTACTCCTGGGGTAGAACTATGGTTCACATGGGTTCGTTCGCTAATATGTTCCAGTATCTGGGTAGCAGTGAGAAGAGTGATGGCCTCGGATATGGGTATCTGCCCGAAAAACGTGATCAGCAACTCTCACTCGGCCGTGTTCAGTTGAAACTGTTCATTGGATTCTGTGATATCTTCGATCTTTTCTTTGTTAAAATAGAACCGGAATCCCTGTCTGAAGAGGTTGGACGCCTGCGCATAAACCATCGGGAGATCTGTTTTCTGAAGGTAATCGATGGAGAGGATCTCGAAACAGAGGAAACGCCTGGACCCGGTGGAATCGGTGAGGAACTGACTTGAGTTGACAGATCCCATGAACGATGCCCGCCGTGGAAAAGTCTCGACATGATGACCATACGCCCGCTTTGTCCTGATGCATGGTTTGGTGATGATTTCCTTGAAAGCGCCGATCTCGAACCGGTTCATTTTCTTGAGCTCGTCCATATTGATGAATATACACTCCGCCAGGTGTATCAGCCTGTCTTTATTGTTCGGATTGATAGCCCCTGAGAAGAGGTAATCTTTCAGCTCAGGGGGACAAAGATTGAGCATCCAGGTAGTCTTGCCTGCCCCTTGAGGCCCCGACAGGATGATCACGGTGTGATTGATCGTGCTACTGTCAAGTACCGATGCCACGGCTGCAATCAGCCACTTCTTAAAGCACCCGTGCCATAGATCCTGTGAAGTGGTGGGAATGGTCTCTGCCAATATCCCGATATAGTCCGTCCGGCCATCCCATTCCGGCAGCCGGTCGAAATATTCCTGGAACGGATCGAATATATCGCTGTAATCAGAGTACAGGATACTCCTCAGCAGGGCTATGGAGAATTTGATGTTGTTCTTCAAAAGCTCCCTGAGAAGGGAGTTTTCCATTTAGTCAGTCAAAAGATTGAAAAAATTAAATAATTTCAGATGTATAATATTGAATGACAGTTTATTAAATGGTTCAGGGAGGGATCTTCTGAAAAATAATCCTACCCTGATCCTACCCCACTGACGAGACATCAGAAAGCATTATGCTTTCGATGCATCAGGGAGGGTAGGGTAGGATAAAATGGCCGGAAGTTTTATGAAAATGAAAAAAGATATCAAAAAATAGTGATGTACTCTTTTGGACCGTTTAGGACTTCAGGTGGGTGTGTGGGCCTATTTCTCTTAATATAATATTATATATATACCCTATATACCCCTGGATACTATAATACCCTGTAAAACCTACCTTTTTGATGGGGAGGGGTCAAAAAAAATCATACCCTGAATCACTCCCCGTCCCTCCCCGAAATATGCAAAAAACGGGGACGAACGTCAAGCGAACCTAGAGCGAATGTGAAGCGAATGTGAAGCGAAGGTGAAGTAGTGACAGAGTAACAGAGTAACAGAGTGACAAAGATTGGGAAAATGAAAAGTCCAAAACGGTCCAAATCTGTCCAAAGTCGTCTATGGGGTGGAAGGGTAATGGAGTAACTACCACCAAAGCGGAGTCACTCGACTTTGTCTGACCTTGGAACAGGATGTCCTTTTTACAACCTAGTCAATTTTACATGTTATTTCTGTCTTTTGTCCTCAGGCCGGACAGGCCTCATAACCGCAACGCGGCTGCGCCCAGCGTTAGTGAGTCCGGAATCTTGTTTATTCAGACATTCGCCCGCGTTGGTCAAGGCCGCTTTTGCGGTTATTGGATGGTTTTTAAAGAAGCGACAGGGAGGGATATTGGGTGAAATTGAGGTAAAAAATTGATTTATTGCATAAGGCAAAAGTCCTAAACGGTCCTAAACGAGCCATAATCGTACCTGCTTGTAAATCAATGAAAATTTAGTATATTTTTGTGGATGAACTTTAAAACTTCATCCTAATGAATCCAGATTTTCATTCGTTCCATGCTGACAAACTGTTTTCTGAATTTGATGAGATACCCAGTATAATAAATGCATATGGACCCTCAGAATTTGAAGCCTGGCTCAACAGGGTATGTGCAAACATAATTACACGCCTCATAGAGTATCAAAAATCACTAACTCAGACAGAAAAGGAGCAGCTAATAAAATCAGCATTAGAAAGAATAAATAACCTTGTGCTACCTTCCATTACTGAAATGTCTTATTCAATTATCTGGAATAACGTGATCAAGGAGTTCGAAGCCAAACTTAATTCTTTTTTATTCATCCTGTTACTGAATTCGGAAACAACACCCATCGCTGCACCGGTACAGCAAAAAATCAGGTTTCGTATTGGGACGACAGTAGGGGTACTTGCTGCCCAGACAAGGGTAAATTTTGAAAGCGGACTTTATCAAACCACAAATAAACATGAGATTTGCCGACAGGTAACATCTTCTTATTGCACGCTAACACTGCCTGAAATAGGCAGATTAAGTTTTAAAAATCTTTTTGACTCTCCATCCATTGAATCTTTAAACCAGGTAGAATCAGTCCTGACCAACAACTCAAGGTTGTTAAGACGCTCAAATCCGAGATCATTCAGCGTAATGGGCTGAATCAATCAAAAATATAAACCCCTTTGGCAAACGATTGGGATTTAAGGCAAATCACCCCACCTCCTAACCCCCTCCCCCAAGAGGGAGGGGAAAGTGACAAGTCATTAAAATCCGACAATTTTCAAAAATTTTCATCTGGTTAAACCATTGATTATCAACAAAATTTCAGGGGAGTGATCACTCCCCTCAACTACCGCTCGCCTTCCTGGTAAAGTACATTTGTCAGGCAACACAAAAATACTGAGCAGATGGAAAGATATTTCAGAACAACGATAGGATTTTTTAAGAAAAAACAAAGCTCGAAGAACCTGGGGAAATTATCTGACAGGATTTGCAATCCGGCAACGACCTGGTATGACGGTCAACTTGTTTGCGAATTTTTGAATATCAGCAGACAGCTTGTGCAGATTGCTGGCACCGTAGTTCTTAACTACCCTCTGCCAATTTTTAATGACCACAATATCTTATAAAAATTAACAAGGTGAAGTGTCAGAATGTTCCAATGAAGCCTGGTCAAAGCGAGCGTTTTTCCAAAGTGTATCCAAACACAAACAATATCTTTTGCATATCATTGATATATAATTAAATTAATAATAGTTGGTGGAGTACAAGTAAAAAAATGTTCTACCTTTATCGAATTATTAATCGGGTTAAACCCCATTTTTATGCACTCTCAAATCATATAAAAATGAAAAGAAACTTCGCTATTTTAATTACATTGATGTTTATAATCTTGTTCTCTTCCGCTCATGCCCAGAATAATAATCAGCAAATCATTGAAGACCTGTTCAACCAAAACAGGGAGATCTATTTTTCTTTTCAGATATTTGACAGAAATGAAATCCAGGTATTGACGAAGATAATTTCAATTGATAATGTTAAAGGAAATGAAGTATTTGCTTATGCCAACAGAAATGAATTTACTCATTTTCTTGAACTTGGCTACAACTATACTTTATTGCAACATCCGGGAACATTATTGAGTAAATCGGATCTCAAAAGGGGGGGGGACAGGAAAAGCCCGAGTTCAGGTTTAGTATGGGATTTTTATCCAACTTTCGAACAATATGTCAGTTATATGCAGAGATTCGCGGCTAATTATCCTGCCATCTGCAGGCTCGACACATTGGGGTATTCAACAGATCGGCGGCTTCTGCTTGCTGTCAAGCTCAGTGATAGTGTCAACGTGAACCGTGCAAAACCTGAATTTTTCTACACATCGACCATGCATGGCGATGAACCCGTTGGTTATATCCTGATGTTACACCTGATAGATTCATTACTAAGTGGTTATGGATCAGTTCCCAGGATCACCAACCTCTTGAATAATTACCAGATCTATATCAACCCACTGGCCAATCCTGACGGAACTTATGCCGGCGGTGACTCTACTGTTTACGGAGCAACGAGGTATAATGCTAATGGCGTTGATCTGAACCGGAACAATCCTGATCCTGACGCAGGCCCACATCCTGATGGAAACCCCTGGCAAGATGAAACCAAAGCTTTCATGCATTGTGATTCAATTCATCACTTTGTAATGTCTGCAAATTTTCATACAGGAGATGAAGTAGTAAATTATCCCTGGGATACATGGGAGCACCTTCATGCAGATGATGCCTGGTTCCAGTTTGTAAGCCACGAATTTGCTGATACCATCCACCTTCATAGCTATGCAGGTTATATGAACGAATTTAATAACGGGATAACTAATGGCTATGCATGGTACCAGGTCCAGGGAGGACGACAGGATTATATGACCTATTTTCATTATGGTCGTGAAGTGACCATTGAACTTGCCTATGTTAAAACAATAGTACCTGATTCATTGCTTAGTTATTGGAACTTTACTAAACGGTCGTTTTTAAATTATATAGAAGAATCTTCTAATGGAATCAACGGACAGGTCACTGATTCCATTACAGGTGTTCCCCTCAGCGCAATGATCCTGATATCCGGGCATGACACAAACAATTCATGGGAATTTTCAAATGCAACTACCGGCTGGTATTACAGACCGATTATAGCAGGTACATGGGCACTTACATTCACCTGTAACGGATATCGTCCCAAAACTGTCAACGGGGTCAATGTTATCAACAGAAACACAACCCGGCTTAATGTAAAGATGGTTCCTAATAATTTCGGGATCCAAGATGAAACTGAGAATGCCATTGACCTTGTTTATCCCAATCCTTCCAATGGCAATGTTCACTTGCTTCTTCCTGAACCAGGAGCCGGCTCTTTCTTCTATTCAGTTTATGATATAACCGGGAGGTTGCTTCAATCAGGGTCGTTGGATGGAGCAGGAGACAAGAAAGTTGTGCGATTTGATCTGACTCACTATCCAAAAGGAATTTACCTTTTAAGATTGGATAGTGGAAAGACCATTTATGAAAACAAAATTGTAATTCAGTAAGTAAGATACAACGGAAAATTTTTCTCCCCAGGTTTATTAAGATGTACTGAATCCTGGTTCCTTCCTGGAAATCACAGGTATGAACCCCAGGATAAGCCCTGGATCCTTATTCCGCCGCAGTAGCGGAGTATAGGAAAAGCCGGAGTTCTTGCCTACCCTCTGCCAATTTTTAATGACCAGAATATCTTATTAAAAATTAACTAGGTGAAGTGTCAGAATGTTCCGGCGAAGATTAGTCAAAGCGAGAGTTTTTTCCAGTATAAAAGAGAAATCAATCCAGATAAAATCTGTCTGTTGACAGTATAATTCTTTCATCCGGAGTTTGTGTAATTGGGTCTTCTTCAGCCGTAATAAAGATTTTAATTGGCTTCGATGCAGACACGCTCTTAAAAGAGGCTTTTAATTTTGTCGATAAAAAGGTGGTTGAACTATCAATCTGACCTATATTGTCAGTTATTTCACGGTCTGTAATCATCCAGACAACATAGAATTGTTTCGAGGGTTGCATCCTGTTGACTTCAGCTAAATTTGATATTTTTACCTGGATAAGGTAATTTTCATTGATGTCTCTTTTTACCTTGACATAACCTCGTGCTGCCGGAACGATTGAGGAACTCAGGAATCCAACCTTTTTAGCAAACAGATTTTTCATCAGGATGCTCAATTTTGTCTTTTTCATTATGTCTGGTTATAGTTATTTATGCATTTTTCTCGCAGGCCCTTGTGTTACTTACTTTTAACCGTAAAATTTTTCAAGGCTTTTCCGAGTTCATCTAAATCATGGGTAAATTTGACACTATACGAAGCCCATTTGTCTTTTCCTTCTACTTTATATTCATGGACCTTCTTTTTAATCTCACCGGCTTTTTGTTCAAGGTCAGTCAATGTCTTTTCGTATTTGGCAATGTTTTCCTTTGTCTCTTTTGCTATTTTGGCCTTGAGTTCACCAATGGTTTTTTCATAATCGCTGATTTTTTCTTCAGCAAGGGTAAAAATTGATTTTTCCATTTTGTTGTGGGTTTTAATAGAATTTTTATTGAACGATTAAAAAAGGTATCGTTTAACGAAGGTCATGTTAAACGGTACTTTACACAAGGGAAAAGGTGATTATTTACCTGTCATAACCTTGCGTATTTCTTCCCTGGTTTTTCCAAGTTTGATCTGAAGTTTTCCAAGCATCTCATCTTTCTTCCCTTCGGCAAACATAAGATCATTATCAGTTAAGTTTGCATATCTCTGTTTGAGCTTACCTTTCTGCTCATTCCAGTTTCCTTTGACTTCTGTCGTATTCATTTTTTTGAAAATAATTTGTGAATCGATTTTCACGGAACAAAGGTGAGTCCATTAATTCCGGAAAGCATTACACAACTCTGGGAATAAGTTACATCATTCACACATTTTTCCGCTTGCTGCGTCTGATGTGCTTAAGAGTTGTGAATGTGTGAATGATGTAAATCATTTCACGAATAGTGTAACGTTACCGGGAACCAAAGGATATACTTTTGTGCCGTTGTGAAAATTCATTTACAATAAAATATTTATATAAAAAACAGATGAACAACAACACTGACCGGATTATCTTACAGAATATTGCACGAAAAGCCATGATCTCAAGAGGTCTGGTACCGGATTTTCCTGATGCAGAGCTCTCAGAGTTAAATGAAATATCATTTCCGGCTACCTGCAAACCTGAAATAGCCAAAGATATGCGCGATCTTCTATGGTGTTCAATAGATAATGCGGATTCTCTTGATCTCGATCAATTAACCTGTGCAGAATCACTGGAAGGTAATAAGGTGAAAATATGGGTTGCAATTGCGGATGTTGATGCTCTGGTGCATGCGAAATCCAATATTGACGATCATGCCAGCCAGAACACAGCCTCTGTTTATACTGTAGCCAGGATATTCCCAATGCTTCCGGAGAAATTATCAACCAATCTTACCTCCCTGTGTCTGGATTCCGATCGCTGTGCCATTGTGGTTGAAATGATAATTGGTGATGATGGTAAAGTAGAACAATCTGATGTTTCTCAGGCAATAGTGCGTAACCATGCAAAACTTCAATATTCAAGTTTAGCTGACTGGCTCGAAGGCAAGGGCACGATCCCCGCAGAAATTGCCAGGGTCGATGGATTGGCTGAAAATATAAAGCTGCAAGACCGTATGGCGCAAAAAATGAAAGTATTGCGTTATGAACATGGTGCTTTAGAATTTGAGACGATTGAAGCTCAACCTGTTTTTGATGGCGATATTCTTCGAGAGATGAAGGTTGAGCCAGGAAACAGGGCTAAAGATCTGATTGAAGATTTCATGATCGCAGCAAACGGAGCCACAGCTATTTTCTTAACGGGGAAAAAATTCCCTTCAATGAGAAGGGTTGTCCGCACTCCTGTTCTATGGGACCGGATCGTTGAACTGGCCTCCGGGCATGGATTTTCGTTACCCGCAAAGGCTGACTCCAAATCTCTTTCAGAATATCTTACGTTTTTCAAACAAAACGACCCGCAGCATTTCGTTGATATGTC
>JBEKQA010000083.1:0-13229 GCA_049520195.1 Bacteroidales bacterium | reverse complement strand
GCAGGACTGTTTCATCGAGATACCCGGTTTACGAGAAAGGACGGAAGAGGAGTGAGAAGCAGGTTGCTAACAATGTAACTTTCGGTGATGCAACTATTTATGCTAAGAGGGTAATCATTGATTCCACGTTACGGTGCAAGTACGAACTGAGGGTGAAGGGTTTACAGAATGCATGGAATCTTGCCATCCAGGATTACATGCTGAGGCACAGGGTGAAAAAGATAAAGGGAATTGATACCAGTGGGTATGAGGAACTCAGTAGAAGGGGTGTGAATTTTTCGACATGGGAGGTGGAGAAGGAAATACCGGCGACAGGTTTGAGAAATGAGGAACCTAGTAAAAAAGTTGAGACTTTAGTAACCGACGATGTGCCGTTTCAAGGTGGTTAGTGTTAAGAAGGAAGCAACAGAGTGACAGAGTAACAGAGTGACAAAGAAAAGAAGTGTTAAGTGTTAACTGTTAAGTCCGGAGATTAAAATCCAACCATTTCTTAAAATTGATCAAATCAGAGATGGGATTGGTGTGCCCAGGCGTGTCTATTTTGGGTTAAGATCAGCTATTTAGCTTTCATTTTTGGTGTGAAGGGGTCAAAAGACTTGATTATTGGTCGGGCGTTAGATGGATATAGGATGGTCGAACCCTGGGCGAATGACCGACGAAAGGACGATATGGTAAAAATAGCGAAATAGCGAGATAGCGAAATGGCGAAACCTGTCGTCAGACAAGAATATTGATATCAAAATTTAGGCAGAATTATAAATTCCGCTCAACAAGAGGAATACTTAGATAACGAGGATTTAATTCGAATCTAGAATTAGTTTTCGCTATCTCGCCATTTCGCTATTTCTAATCAGCCAATCTCATTGTCATCCAGGAAGATATCTTCAGGATAGTTGACGGATACGAGGAAGAGGCCGTTGGCGGGGGCAGAGTATCCGGCAGCACGCCGGTCTTTTGATACTATAATCGATTGAAAATCAGCTATTGTGATCTTTTCCCTGCCCAGTTCGATCAGGGTTCCGACGATCGCTCTCACCATATTCCTCAGGAATCTGTCGGCTTTGATGGTGAAAACAAGAAGATCGCCTTTCTTCACCCATCCTGCTTCTTCAACATTGCAGATATTCGTCTTTGTCTCCTGGGGGAGCTTTGCAAATGATGTAAAGTCGTGGGTATTTTTGAGAATCTCTGCACCTTCATTCATCAGATCAACATTAAGGGCTCCGGAATAGTACCATGAATAATCTTTCCGGAAGGGGTCTTTCTTTTGTGATATATAATACTGGTAAGTTCGTGAATTTGCGCTGAACCTGGTATGTGCGTCGTCTTTTACAGGTAAAATCTCAATGACCGAGATGGCATCGGGCAGATATCCGTTAAGATGATAAACCAGTTCCTTTCTTTCTGATAAAGATAAATCTTTTTGAAAATCAAAATGAGCATAGAACTCCCTTGCATGAACACCGGCATCTGTACGCCCTGCACCGGTAATTTCAACAGGTTCCCTGAGGATCACGGTCATAGCTTCTCTCAGAACCGATTGGACGCTTGTGGCGTTGTGCTGGCTTTGCCATCCATGAAATGATTCGCCGTTAAAAGATAACCGGAGGAAATATCTGTGGCCTCTGTTTTTGTTCATAACTGCAAAAGTAGTAAAAAGCCAACTTACGAATCTAATATACTGCCTTCCATTTCAGTAAATATTCTGTTTAGATTGTTTATAAATTTACATTTGGTGATAAAAATAAAATCCTGCTGTTAGTTTATTAACAAAAGAACTTTTACCTTTGTGCCGGTTTTTCAACCGATCGTTTTTCCGATCATTGACCCAAAGCAATCTTAATTAAAAACCTACATAAAATGGCAGCTAATAATAATCTAATTAAGGAATTAGTAAAACAGTACGGAAGAGACCGCACCAGTCTGATGCCTATTCTGCAGGGCGTAGTTGAACAAAATAACTACATCTCAGATGTGGACATGACCGAAATTGCAAAAGAACTTGATCTATCTGCTGCACAGGTATTCGGTACTGCGACATTCTATTCATTTCTGGACACGATTCCCCGCGGAAGATTTGTCGTACGCGTTTGCAAAACCATCACCTGTGATATGCATGGGAAGAAAATCATTGTCCAGACGCTTGAAAACCTGCTCAAGATAAAAGTGGGCGAGACCACCCAGGACAAGAAGTTCACCCTTCTTGAGACCAATTGCCTGGGATGGTGCCACAAAGGACCTTCCATGCTCATTAACAATGATGTATATTCTGAGCTTACCCCGGAGAAGGTTCATGATATCATCGCCGAATACATGCATAAATAAGATCTAACAAAAAAATCAAGATATTATGGCAGAATTCCTTAAAAGAGTTGATTTAATATTCGGAGAATATTCTGATCAAAAATACAAGACCCTGGAAAAGACAATCAAGCGTCCGAATGATGATATCATCAAGGATATCCTCGACTCAGGATTACGCGGACGTGGAGGGGCAGGTTTCCCGACAGCCATGAAATGGAAGTTCACCCAGGAACAACCGGGAGACGAAAAATATGTAATCTGCAATGCCGATGAAGGCGAACCCGGAACATTCAAAGACCGTGAGATCCTGGAAAAGGTTCCCCGTAAGGTGTTTGCCGGCATGGCCATCTGTGGCAAGGTGATTGGTTCAAAGAAAGGTTACATGTACCTTCGTGGTGAATACCGTTTCCTTTTACCCAATCTTTTAACAGAAATAGATCTCTATAATGAGACTGCAAAAGAATTGGGCATTGATTTCGAAATTGAAATCAGGATGGGAAGCGGGGCTTATATCTGCGGTGAAGAAAGTGCGCTTTTTGAATCCATGGAAGGTAAACGCGGTGAGCCGAGGAACAAACCTCCCTACCCCACTGTTTCAGGTTATCTTAGCAAGCCAACTGTAATCAACAATGTCGAGACCTTTGTTAACGTTCTGATGATCTGCAGGATCGGACCGGTCCAGTACAAGAAACTGGGAACCCGTGACTCCAGAGGATCAAAGGTATTCTCAGTATCCGGCGACACCCCAATTGCCGGCATCTATGAACTGGAGCTGGGTATGCCCCTGGAAAAATTCGTTGAAGAATTCGGAGATGGCGATACTAAGGCAGTACAGGTTGGAGGCGCCTCAGGATTCTGTGTTCCGAGAAAGAAATTCAAGGATACCATCATCGGATTTGAAGGTGTTCCTACCGGAGGGTCAATGATGATCTTCAACAGTTCCCGTTCAATGTACAACGTGCTTCATAACTATCTTGAATTCTTCGAGGAAGAATCCTGCGGACAGTGTACCCCTTGCAGGGTTGGCTGTCAGCAGTTAAGAAAGGGTATCGAAGCCGTCAAGAGGGGCGATAAACCCATCACTTACCTGGAACAGCTCATGAAGCTCAGCGAAACGATGAAGATCACAGCCAAATGCGGACTTGGACAATCTGTTGCCAATTCTTTTTCATCTATCGTGAACAACTTTAAAGAAGAAATGATTTACTAATCAATAAGATACTAAAACTATGACAAAACAGATCAACCTAAAAATAGATGGCATAGATCTTACCGTGGATGAAGGTACAACCATCCTGACTGCTGCCCGAAAAGCGAGTATCGTGATCCCCACCTTGTGTTATCATGAAGATCTTTGTGTTGCTGGTAACTGCAGGGTTTGTGTTGTTGAACAAAAAGGAGTAAAGAACCTGGTACCCTCTTGTGCAATGCCTGCATCAGAAGGCATGGAGATCTTTACCAATACCGGAAAAGTTCGTCTTGCACGTAAACATATCGTGGAATTATTGCTTTCGGAACACAATGCCGACTGTACAAAATGTTACAAGAACGGAAACTGCGAGCTGCAGCACCTGGCATCAGAAATGCTAACCGGTGAGCCGATGTTCATCGACCTTGTCCCGGATAAAAAATATACCATCGACATGTTCAACATGGCCATCATTAAGGATGACAGCCGGTGTATACGCTGCCAGCGCTGTGTGAGAACATGTGAAGAGCTACAGAATGTGAGTGCTCTCGACGTGGCATACAGGGGACATAATATGAAAATATCGACCTTCTTTGAACATCCGTTGTTTGAAGTTGTTTGCACCAATTGCGGGCAGTGTGTAAACCGTTGTCCGACCGGTGCATTGATTGAAAGAAACTATATCGATAAGGTCTGGGATGCAATCTATGACAAGACCAAACATGTTGTCGTTCAGACTGCACCCGCAGTAAGGATCGCTCTTGGTGAGGCACTTGGAATGCCTGCCGGGAAGATCGTTACCGGAAAAATGGTTGCCGCTTTAAAACGTCTTGGCTTTGATTCGGTACTCGATACTGATTTCACGGCTGACCTTACTATCATTGAAGAAGGTCATGAGCTTCTTTCCCGCCTCAAGAAGGCGCTTGTTGACAAAGATCCGAACGTTGTATTACCGATGGCAACATCGTGTTCACCAGGCTGGATTAAATTCATTGAGCATACCTTCCCGGAATTGCTGCCGCATCTTTCGTCCTGTAAATCACCTCAGCAAATGTTCGGAGCCCTGGCCAAGACTTACTATGCGCAGAAGAAGAACCTAGATCCCAAGAACATAGTCTCCATTTCAATCATGCCATGTACCGCAAAGAAATTTGAAGCAAACCGGCAGGAAATGCGTTCCAGTGGATACCAGGATGTTGATTATGTACTCACAACCCGTGAGCTGGCGATTATGATCCGCCAGGCAGGTCTCGATTTTGAAGCATTACCGGAGGAGAAGTGCGATAGTTTCATGGGAGAATCCACTGGTGCTGCCGTTATTTTCGGAACAACGGGTGGTGTAATGGAAGCTGCGTTAAGAACAGCATACGAAATTGTTACCGGTCGTGAAGTTCCATTTGAAGGGCTTAACATCACCCCCGTTCGTGGAACAGAAGGTGAAGTGAGGGAAGCATCGATTCTGATCAATAAAACGCTTCCTGAATGGAGTTTTCTTGAAGGTGTTGAGCTGAAATGTGTTGTTGCCAACGGTCTTGCATATGCCAAGAAGGTGATGCAGAGTGTTAAAGACGGAACGGCCAATTATCACTTCATTGAAATCATGGCTTGTCCGGGAGGATGCCTTGGAGGCGGTGGCCAACCTATTCCGACCAACCGTGACATACGTACAAAGCGTAAATCTGCAATCTATGAAGAAGATATGGGAATGCCCATCCGTAAATCTCATGAGAACCCTGAAATTGCTTTAATCTACGAAGAATTCCTTGGAAAACCACTTGGGCATAAATCACATGAATTACTCCACACTCACTACACTCCAAGAAAGAGGTACTAAACATAACTCAAGAAAAATGAAAGGCTGCTTACCCATAAGCAGCCTTTTTTTATGAATACCTTGTCCTATAATAGGTTGAATCACAATAAAAAGGCAGCCTCACGGCTGCCTGACTCATTATTACCCATCCTTGAAGCATTCTCAGGGATGGGGTTCATTAATGCATTTTAGTTTCTTGTTCTTTACCAGTTATAATTTATCTGGTTGCTGATCATCCCTGGAATTTTCCTCCTGAATAATCACCTTTTTCCTGATCTGAGGTCTCTGATCATGTCTGTCCATCCTTTCCGGTCTGGGAGTCCTGATGATGATCACATTCTTATGATTTTCGATGAAAGGATCCTTTTTCAATTCTATTACGATCCGTTTCCCGTCTTTTGTATCCTTTATGGAGTAGCTCTTCACATTCTCCATGGGAATATCCCCTAAAACATCATTCAAGGACTCATCTTTCTCTTTTATTCTACTCCGCCTTTCTTCATTAAACCCTTTCGGAAAGTTCTCATCTCCGAATTCATGTAAGAATACCTGCGGAGGTTCGGGTACTTCAGGGAAGTCGAAATGATAATTATAGTCAAATTCGCCGGGTTTGAAATTATGGCGGAAGTGAAAATTACGATTTCCTTCCCAGTTCTTCCAAGTGCTGTCCATCATACGAGCTGCCGAATCCATCATTCCACTGTCGGGAAGTTTCATATCATTCATTTCTGCCTGCAATTCCTTCATCTCGTCACCCAAACCCCTCATCCTGAATTCAAAATCCTTCATCATTTCATGCATCTCGCCAGGTCTTAATCCCCGGTTAAGATTGATGGTAGTGTCAAATTCCTGCTTTTTCCCATTATTATCCGTAATAATTTTCGCCTGAATCGTGACTTTCTTAACTCCCTTCATTTTCGTAGTATCCTGGGAAAAGCCTGGTCTGGTGATAAAGATGGTCAGCATTGCGGACAGACCGATGACGGTCAGAATGTCCAGTAAATAAGTTTTTTTGATCATAAAACCTCCGATTTTGGATGCAAATCTATATGAAACTGAGATGGTTAAAAGTTAATGATCCGTTAAAGATTGTCAAGGATTAGTTAATCTTTACGGTTTCAGTAATTCCTTTTTATAAATTTGATGCCGGAATCAATGAAATGAAAAAGAAGGTATTATACATTATCATCGGATTTATATGCGTTTCGCTGGCAGGGATCGTCGCTGTTCAGTATTTCTGGATATTTAATGCCATCCAGGTCAAGGAGGCCCAGTTCGACCGGAGTGTGAATGAGGCTCTGACCTCAGTTGTGACCAAGCTTGAGACAAGGGAAGATATTGCTTATTTAAAGAAGAACCTTATTGGCGATAGTGTCCATTCTCTGGTCCAGGCATTTGCCAAGGATCCGATCCTGGCATTGAATGTTAAATTGGATTCGCTGCTGAAGATCGATGAGAACAACCGCCCCCCGTTCCCCAAAGGGAACCAACCGACTCAGCGCGTCGTTGTAAATGCAAAGATCAATTCAAACCTGCATGATCTTGACTCACTTATTGCATTCAGGCAGATCGGAGTAATGACACAAGACTTTCCGAATGGTTTTACCATTGAGTGGAACACAGAACTGGATACCGAAAAGATTGACTCCCTCATCGAAGCAAACCAGAAAATGATGGAAGATGCACAAATGCGTGACTATCATAATCTTAATTTCCCGAATGGGATCAGGAAACCAAGAAGAGCGGGGCATCCATCGAACAGGGTTCCCATGACGCCAATGAATCCTTTTGACAGGAACTTACAAGACGAACCGGGTCCAAATCCACCCAGCCCTACGATGTTCCATGAGGACATGAGGATCATTTCACGGAAGGCGAGGAAAATCAAAGATGTGATCCAGAAGATGGCGCGGGAGATGGAAGACAAGCCTGTGCCGATAGAGAAAAGAATCAGCAAAGAGAACCTGGAGAAGTCATTATCAAAAGCACTGGCGGATAAAGATATTAAGAATCACTATGAATACGCAGTAATAACCTCAGATCCGGGAAAGAACAGGGTCCCGTTGAAATCACCAGGATTCCTGATTGATAAAAATAATGAGATACACCGGGTTTCGCTATTCCCGAATGATATCTTCAGGAAAAACAACAATCTCCTGTTGTACTTTCCCGACCAGAGAAATATCATTCTTAGATCACTTTCCGGGCTTATGATCGTTTCCATTTTCTTCACGTTAATCATTATTCTTTCTTCTATACTAGCTATTGTGACTATGTTGCGACAGAAGAGGATCTCGGACATCAAAACCGATTTCATTAACAACATGACCCATGAATTCAAGACACCCATAGCCACGATATCCATTGCTGTCGATTCGATCAATAACCCAAAGGTAATTGACGAGCCTGAACGAATACGGACGTTTACCCGTGTCATAAAGGAAGAAAACAACCGGATGAATGCACGTGTGGAACAGGTGCTGCAGATGGCCCTGTTGGACAGCAGCGAATTCAAGTTAAACTTCAAGCCGGTTGATGTGAATGCGCTGGTGGCAAAGGTAGCAGGTAATATCCGTTTGCAGGTGGAGAACCGGGAAGGTCACCTGGAGATCAAGACAGGAGCCCAGTACCCGTTGGTTGAGGCCGATGAGATCCACCTCGCCAATGTGATCATGAACCTGCTCGATAATGCGAATAAATATTCCCCCGGTAAACCTGAAATAGGAATCATTACCACAAACAGGGGAGGGTCGGTAGTGATAAAGGTTGAGGATAAAGGCATCGGTATGAACCAGGAGACACAGCACAAGATCTTTGAAAAATTCTACCGGCTTACGTCGGGTAATATTCACAATATAAAAGGATTCGGACTCGGGCTGAGCTATTCAAAGGCGATAATACTAGCTCATAAGGGCGAGATCCGGGTGGTGAGCGAGCCAGGGAAAGGAAGCACATTTGAGGTCAGTTTGCCGGCAATGAGGGAGGAAAAGATTGAGAGCACATGACAGTAAATCCGTTACGCGTAACGTGAAAAAGAAAGTATTAAGTGTTAAGTTTTAAGTGTTAAGGTAGTTGGTCAGTTACGGAGAAGAAGAAGAATATTTAAATATCAGGATCAATGACACAGAAAATTAAGTTGCTTTTGGTTGAGGATGATCCGAATTTCGGGTCGATACTGAAGTCGTATCTTGAGCTTGCCGATTACGAGGTGATGCTTAAGACCGACGGCAAACAGGGGTTGAGTGCATTTATGGCTTATGCTTTCGATCTGTGTATACTTGACGTTATGATGCCAGAGATGGATGGTTTTACGCTGGCAAAGGAGATAAAAAAGATCAACAGCAATATTCCGCTTATATTTCTAACCGCAAAGACGCTTAAAGAAGATGTTCTTGAAGGGTTCCGTACCGGTGCGGATGACTATCTTACCAAGCCATTTGATTCTGATGTATTGTTGTATAAAATAGCTGCCATCCTGAAGCGGCATAAGATGGCCTCCGAATCGGAGAGCCAGCCCACATCATATGAAGTCGGCTCTTTTCATTTTGATTGCAGGATGCGTACCCTGAAGATGGGTAAGAATTCACAGACACTTTCTCCGAAGGAAGCCGAGCTCCTTAAGATGCTATGCAGCGCCAAAGACGGCATTTTGACACGTCATGATGCGCTCAGCCACATCTGGGGGAAGGATGATTATTTCGCCACCAGGAGTATGGATGTATTCATGACCCGATTGCGTCAATACCTCAAATCCGATCCCTCGATCGAGATCATCAATATTCACGGTAACGGGTTCAGGATGATTATAGGACAGAAGAATGAGAGATTATGATTATCGTTGACTCATCTTTCCTGGGTAAGAGAAATCAAATAGCGAAATCGTGAAATAGCGAAATGTCGAAAGACGAAATAGAGAGATAGCGAAATAGCGAGATAGCGAAAAACCAGTACAAGCAGGATTAATACCTGTAGATTCCAATATGCTTTACTTAAGAATTTTGTGTCTCAGTGATTAAAAGTGCCTTGATTGTGGCGACTTTTTTATATTTTTGTGAAAACAATAAAAAACCGCCTTCGTTTGTTTTATTTTTTGTTAACAATAACCCTCTCTCTATGAATAACGTCCTGGGTATATTCCTGCTCCTTTTGGTCTTTCTTTCCAGCGTTGTTTTCGCACAGAACAAATATACCAAGCTGGCGGATGATGCATTTGCCGACCAGGCTTATCTTACTGCATTGACAAGGTACCAGAAAGCCTATACCAAGATCAAGAACAACAAAGTTGAACGCGACCGCATCAATTTCCGCATGGCCGAGTGCTACCGGATGATGAACAGCATGAAGAAGGCAGAGATTGCGTATAAGAGACTTGCCACGAGCAAATATGTCAAGACCGAGCCGAAAATCCTGCTGTATTATGCAGATGCATTAAAGACCAACGGGAACTATACTGAAGCAATCAATCAATATAAGGCCTTCCTCGAGAAGGCGCCCAAAGATGCTCATGCTCAAATGGGTATCGAGACCTGTACACAAGCAATGGATTGGATCAAGAATCCAAGTAAATATGACGTCAAGCTGGAAAAGAAGATCAACGGAAAGGATGATGATTATGCCCCGGCCTATGCCGACAAGACACACAACTCCATCATCTTTACCTCAGACCGGGAATCTGCGACCGGTAAAAGCATAGACGACTGGACCGGTAAGCGCTTTTCAGACCTCTTTATTGCACGTAAAGACCGTAAAGGAGACTGGAGCACGCCCATCCCCGCCGATGCAACAGAAGTCCTGAATACCGCGACCAATGACGGAGTGGCAAAATTCAACAACAGATTCACAACCTTATATTTTACCCGTTGCTGGGCAGAGCCAAAAAAGAAAAATGGCTGTGCTATATTAAAAATCAACCGGACAGGGAATACCCAGTGGGGCACACCGGAGATTATACAGATTGCAGGGGACAGCTCGACTGTGATCGGACATCCGACAGTATCGGATGATGAAAACACAATATACTTTTCGGCAGAACTACCCGGCGGTCATGGGGGTAAAGATATCTGGATGTCCAAGCGTACGGGAAAAGGGAAAGGGGCTGCATATAGCCATCCCGAAAACCTCGGCCCGGATATCAACACAGCCGGCGATGAATTGTTTCCATTTCTCCGTAACGACAGTACTCTTTATTTTTCATCCAACGGATTGCCGGGGATGGGAGGACAGGATATCTTCCGCTCGGTGAGGGTGAACGGAAAATGGACAAAACCGGAAAACATGAAATACCCGATCAATTCTCCGGCAGATGATTTCGGGATCGTGTTCAACCCCGATGAACCGGAGGAGGGATATTTCAGCTCAAACCGTCCCGGGGGAAAAGGCGGTGATGACATTTATTCCTTTGTAGTTCCACCATTGTTATTCACCCTTGAAGGGACAGTTACCGACGACAGGACCCTGCAGCCCATCCAGGGAGCACTTGTAAAGCTGACGGGGACAAACGGTAGGACATTGCAGTACAATACGGATGATAAAGGGAAATACAGTTTTAATAAAAACCAGATCACACCGAATACCACTTTCGAGATCCTCGTTTTAAAGAAAGATTATTTCAATGAGAAGGGGAAAGAAACCACGGTAGGAATTGAAAAGAGCAAAGACCTCACGAGGAATTTCGTGATGAAACCCATTCCTAAGAAACCTGTGGTGTTGCCCGATATTTTATACGATCTGGATAAGTATGACCTTAAGCCGCAATTCCAGGATTCGTTACAGGGACTCATATCGACCCTCGATGCCAATGAGAATATCGTGATCGAGCTGGCTTCGCATACCGATACCCGTGGTTCGGATGAGCGGAACGACATTCTCTCTCAAAGGCGTGCTCAATCGGTTGTTGACTACTTGATCTCCCGCGGGATCGATCCGGACAGGCTGATGGCAAAAGGATACGGCAAGAGAGTGCCAAGGGTGCTAACGAAGGACATCACGAAAGACGGATTTTTATTCAAGACAGGGACTGTTATTACCGATTCGCTTATCAGCACCTTCCCTACAACTGCGCAGAAAGAGGCGGCACACTCACTGAACAGGAGGACCGAATTCAGCATTTTGCGAAACGATTTTGTTCCGAAGCAGTCTATTATCAAGGCGCCTGCGCCAAAGATAGAAGTTGTCGAGAACCCTGAAGAGAATTCATTCATCTACACGGCGACCCGTGACGGATTCCAGGCAAGCTGCTATGTGAACGGGCTTACCACACAGTTCACGTTCGATAAGACACAAAAAGAAGTTTACATCTCTCCGGATGAGACTATGAGACTTTTGAGAGAGGGATATATTGACAAGACCGATTTCAAAGGTGATGTAAACAAGATACTGGGAACTGCAGGGACTGTGGCTGATAAGGCGGTGCTTGTGATCAAAGAGATGAAGATCGGCAAGAATGTGGTAAATAACCTGGAGGTCACGGTGAACGCAAAGGCCAAGCAGGATCTGATCTTCGGGGACAACACACTCTCTAAATTCGGAACATATACCCTTGACGATAAAGACAATAAAGTGATCTTTAACAAATAGTCCCTTAGCAGGACTTCATGATGAGTGAAACTTCGCGATACGGGCAAAGAGGCGTTTCTTCTTCCAAGGAGGATGTGCATGCGGCGATAAAGAACATCGACAAGGGGCTTTACCCGAAAGCATTCTGCAAGATCATCGAGGACATTGCCGGAAACGATCCCGAATATTGTAATATCATGCATGCCGACGGGGCGGGGACGAAATCATCGCTGGCCTACCTGTACTGGCGGGAGTCCGGGGACCTTTCGGTATGGAGGGGTATTGCGCAGGATGCGGTTGTGATGAACCTGGACGACCTGCTTTGCGTTGGATGTACAGATAACATCGTTCTTTCTTCCACCATCGGCCGTAATAAGCGGCTCATTCCGGGGGAGGTAATCAGTGAAATCATAGCAGGGACGGAAGAATTCCTGGCCTCGATACGGAAGCTGGGGATCGGGATCCAATTGACGGGAGGCGAGACGGCAGATGTGGGGGATTTGGTAAGAACCATTATCGTGGATTCGACTGTCTTTGCACGGATGCGGCGGGAGGATGTGATAGATAATGCCAGGATCGCACCGGGCGATGTGATCGTGGGGCTGGCTTCGACAGGGAAGGCAACTTATGAAACTCACTACAATTCAGGGATGGGGAGCAACGGACTGACTTCGGCCCGGCATGATCTGTTGGCACATATATATGCAAAAAAATATCCCGAGAGCTTTGACGGCGACATCACAGAGGAGCTGGCGTATTGCGGAACAAAAGATCTTAAGGAGAAGGATACAGAGACCGGGATGGATATCGGCAAGATGATCCTCTCCCAAACCCGGACGTATGCACCGGTTATTAGGGAAATATTAGAAAAGCATCGTAAAAATATTCATGGGCTGGTGCATTGCAGCGGCGGCGGGCAGACGAAGGCGCTGCATTTTATTGAGAAGCTTCACGTGGTAAAGGACCATCTTTTCCCGGTACCACATCTTTTTGCATTAATACAATCAGAATCAGGAACGCCATGGAGAGAGATGTACCAGACTTTCAATATGGGGCACAGGATGGAGATCTATTTGCCGGAAGTTTTTGCACAGGGAGTAATTGATATTGCAAAGGAGTTTAATATTGAAGCCCAAATCATCGGGCATTGTGAGGCGGCAAATAAGAAGAAGTTGACAATCAGGAAAGGTGATATTTCTTTTGATTACGAGTAAAAGTTCAGGCCGGAATTTCTCAAATTCATTTATACTGTAATTAACTTACCGCTTCTTTAAGTCGCTCGGCATTCTCGGCCAGTTGCAATGCCTCAATGAGGGGTTGCACGTCCCCATCCATAATGACCGCTAGGTTATAAAGTGTAAGATTGAT
>JBEKQA010000082.1:0-13325 GCA_049520195.1 Bacteroidales bacterium | reverse complement strand
GATTTAGACCAATGAGATGAACCAATGAGCGAAAGATTAGAATTCCACCGGCAATACTCCATGCACATCCAGCAATGAGTAACAGTGTTCTTCGCCGGACACCTGGTTTTATTTTTTCAAGAAAGTAGATAATTTTCATATCATATCAGGTTACAGAAGTATTTCGTGCAAGTCTCAGGAACACTTCATTCATATTTGCAGCGTCATAGGTTTTCTTTAAGATTGCCGGAGTATCGAGTGCTGCAATTTTCCCATCTACCATAATTGTAACACGATCACAATATTCAGCTTCGTCCATATAATGGGTTGTAACAAATACGGTTATGCCCTCCTTAGCCGCTTCGAAGATAAGATTCCAAAACTGCCTGCGGGTGATTGGATCGACTCCCCCTGTGGGTTCATCCAGAAATACTATTTTGGGATCGTGAATGACAGCCACTGAGAAGGCCAACTTTTGCTTCCATCCTAACGGTACGTCTTTGATCAGTTTATCCTTAGCTTCTTCAAGTCCCAGCTTTTTCAATAACATCGCAGAATGTGTAGAGATCTCATTTCTGCTTAGTCCATAAATTCCGGCATAGAAGCGGATGTTCTCATATACAGTGAGGTCATCGTAAAGGGAAAATCTCTGGCTCATATAGCCGATATTTCGTTTGATATAGTTACGTTGGGTATAGATATCAAAGCCTCCTATCTTCACATCACCGGATGTGGGGTATGATAAGCCGCATAGTATACGGATTGCCGTTGTTTTTCCAGCACCATTGGCACCCAGAAACCCAAAGATTTCGCCTTTCCTGACCTCAAAATTCAAATGGTCATTTGCAATGAAATGTCCGAATTTCTTAACAAGATTTTTGACCGTTATTATATTTTCAACCATAAAATGACCACCAAAATTTGTCTACCATAATATAACTCTTACGGAGTCAAGATGTTTAGTTTTGTTTCTCTTGCGAAGTCGGTTCCTGAACCATTAATTCCATAAAGCAATCTTCGATGTTTGGCTTGATTTCTTCTATTTCAATATCCTTATGACCTGTGTTAATTAAGTATTTACGAAGATCTTCCAAGGATAGGATTGACTTTTCAAGTGCTATATGTGCGGACTGGCCGAAAACCTGTACGCTATGTATATCCGGGTAATTTTGAAGATCTTTTAATAAATCGAAGGATTTTCCTGAGCGTACTGCCCATAGTTGAAAGCGATAGTTTGCAATAATTTCCTTCGGTTTGTTTATCTTCATGATTTTCCCATCCTGGATAAGGGCTACCCGGTCGCACAGGCTTGCTTCATCCATGTATGGCGTTGAAACCATAATGGTGATGTTGCTTTCCTTCAGCCTGCGCAACATTTCCCAGAATTCCATCCGGGAAACGGCATCGACTCCGGTTGTGGGTTCATCCAGAAAAATAACTGCCGGTTTATGGATCAAAGCGCAACATAGTGCCAGCTTCTGTTTCATTCCTCCTGACAGATTCCCTGCTCTTCTTTTCTTAAAGGGTTCAATTTGGCGGTATATGTCTTTGATCAGGTTGTAATTCTGCTCAATTGTAGTCCCGAAAATGGTTGCATAAAATGACAAGTTCTCCTCGACACTAAGATCCATATAGAGAGAAAATCGTCCCGGCATATACCCAAGAATCTTACGGATCTTTTTGAAATCTTTCACCACGTCAAATCCTTCCACTGATGCCATTCCTTTATCTGGCAGTACTAGTGTAGCAAGAATACGGAAGAGGGTGGTTTTTCCTGCCCCATCCGGTCCTATGAACCCGAACAACTCTCCTTTAGGTATCTCAAAAGAGATGTCGTCGATAGCTTTCATAGAACCAAAGCTCTTGCTTATCTTTCTGACCGATATTGAAGAGGTTTCCATAAAAGAATTACGGTAGAAGAATTGTTTTTGTCCAATATGTTGTTCGTCCAATCAGGGAAATGCCAATATAACCATGTATCTTAAGTACATTCGGAGAGTCGCTGAAATGTATATGACATGTGTACGTTTTCCCATTATTCGGGTCATAGATCGTACCATCTTTCCATTCATCTTCTCCATCAAAAATAAAATTCTTTAAGACCATAAGTCCAAGTCTGGGGTTACTCTGAAGTTTAGAGTCGGGATTCAGGTGGTCGGTTTTTGGCTTCCCTGTGGCAGGGTCGTTAGGTTCTTTCAGCCAAACGATTTTGGCAAAGAATTTATTGCTTTCTTCGTAGATCTGGACCTTACTGGTTTTTTCCTCATTGTACCAAATTCCGACTATATCGCCGGCCTTATGTTTCTGTGCGAATGCTTTGCCCCCCAATAGTGCAAATAACGCAAAAAGTACAATTGTTAATGTTCCTGATTTTCTCATGATGGTTTAAATTTTGGTTAATACAATATCATTTTGAAGGCATGAACCGGATATCCCCGGGCATTCCTATCTTAAGAGTTCCATCATTTTTAGTCCTCACCTTGGCAGCATAAACAAGGTTCACTCGCTCTTCCTTAGTTTGAATGGTTTTAGGAGTAAATTCTGCAGTTTCTGAAATCCAGGTAACAAATCCTTCTGCGGTGCTATTGGTATTCTCGTCTTTATCGTAATGAACTTTCACCTTCTGTCCTATCTTGATATAAGGAAGTTGAGCACCACTCACATATACACGCAGGTCGAGACTGGTGAGATCAGCGATCTTGTAAACCGGTTTTCCAAATGTAGTAATTTCAGTTGGCTCTGCATATTTTGTAAGTACGGTCCCTTTAATAGGATTTATGATATGTGCATCGACGATCGAATTATTGATCTGGTCAATTTGTTTATTGAAAGTAGAAACCTGGGCATCTAGACTGGCATACTGCGACTTTATCGAGGCGATCTGTTTATCGGCGAGTTTCAAGTTGGCATTGATATCGTCCAACTGTTTTGTCGTGGCGGCCCCATCTTTTAATAGGCGTTCAATTCGTGCCTTCTCTACCAGAATATTGGTTTTATTTTGTTCCTGTACAGCGATCTGTGCTGCCAGGTCATCTCTTCTTGCAGCGGTGGCAAGCTGCTGATCCCGTGTCACACTCTTTCTGATAGCCAGATCGAGCGTATCAACGATACCTACAAGTATGTTTGAATCAATCACCTGACCTTCTTCTACATTCAGAAAAAGAAGTCTTCCGTTCGCCTGAGATGAAACCGTGACTTCCGTAGCTTCAAATGTTCCGTATGCATCAGGATTATCTTTATCCCTGTTGCATGACGATATCAGGAGGTAAACCGGGAGTGTAAATAAAAATACTTTTTTCATTGTCTAATGTTTTTTTTCTATGTTGTCATCTAAATTAATTACAATTTACCCAGTGTGAACAAGTAAGCTATCTTCGCTTTCACCAATTGAATCCGATGCAATTCAAGAGTCATCTTTGCCTGTGTCTCCTCGTTGAGGCGTGCGATGTAATCGCTTGACGTGATTACTCCGTTGTCAAGCTGCGAAGATGCAGATTGGGTGATTTTTGTCCTTAGTGCTATGATCTCCTGGTCCTTTTGAAGCAGTTCTTCCATTTTTTCCATTTCGGATGTATAACTTGCTGCTTCTATTTTCAGGTTTTTCTCAAAGGTCTCTTTTTGTGTCCCTATGATGTCGTTCTGGATATCATAAATTTTTTTCTCATTTCTACTTTGGTTCCAGTTCCAGATATTCCAGGTCATTTTGGCACCAAATAACCACCAGGGCGTAAAATCGTTGGAGAGCATGTTTAATCCTGGCCTTCCATAACCGGCTTGACCGAAAGCATAGAATTTTGGATTCCACCGGGTGTTCACCATATTCTTCATCACGCCTGTCTTGAGTTGCTGAATGTTATACAATTGCAATTCGGGCCGGTTATCTTCAAAATTTATCGAACTTATCTGAACTGCTGGAAGTACTAACTTTGAATTATCGGGAATGGTCGAAGAGGTCAACTCCGAGAGGACATGAAAATCGGTGACCCTATCGTTGCGTAATTCGATCAACTCCTGGTCTATATTCATGATCTCTGCCTGCAGAACGTCAGCACTGGAAGCGAGCATAGCACCATTGGCTACGGCTGACTGAACTTCTTTTAGTTTGGATTTGATCTCGTTCTTATTACTTATCAAAATTGCCTCATTTTCCTGAAGCATAAAGATGCTGAAGTAGGCTTGGTTTATCCTCTCTTTCAATTGGTATAACTCCACCTGCAGACTTTTTTCGTCTGACTGAAGATTAAAAACCTCCAGTTTTTTTTGATATCCGGTAACATTGCCATCATAGATCGATTGATTAACGTCCATGGTAAGTTTGTACATGTCCTTATTTATCACCGGGAATTTGATGAATGAAAACTGAGCAGGCAGATTTAGCTTCAGCTCTGTTACATCCGATTGAAGTGAGACGCTGCCATTCAGGTTCATCTGAGGTAAATAATTTTTATTTAGATTTTTAATCTTTAGTTCGTTGGATTTTTCCAGCATACCTGATTGTCTTGCAAGTGGATATGTTTTTTCTGCTTGCTTGTAGCAATCATACAGTGTCACCGTATCGGATTGACTATAAACGATGAATTGTACAAACAATAATACAAACAGGAATGGGAGTCTCTTCATTTTTTTCTTATTGTGTTCATAATTAATCCTGGAAGTTTTTTCTTCCTTTTTTCAATAAACTGATCATATTGCTTATCTGAGAAATTAAAAATGTGCTGTATTATAGGTCTTGCGATGATAGGAAATATACACAGGGAAAGGATATTAATGAGAAGCTCTCTGACATCTGTATGTTCTAATTCTTCATCACGCATCGAGGTTTTCATTCTTTCAAATAGCATAAAAGGTGAAACCGGCGCTGATTTAAATACTTCAATAATCTTTTGCGGATTTTGATTTATTTCAGCTATGATAAAACCAGGGATATATGAATTCTTCTGAAGAAATCCGATATATTCTTTAATCAGATTCCGAAGCTTATCTTCCAATGGAATGTTGGCATCCATTGTTATAAATAGTTTGCTAAAAATTTCTTTTAATGCTGACTTAAATACGGCATCAAATAAATTTTCTTTAGTTCTGAAATAATAATGAAGGAGAGCTTTATTAATCCCTGCTTCATCTGCAATCTCCTGCATACGTGCACCTTCGAATCCTTTCTTATGAAAAACTGTTTTTGCAGCTTCAAGGATCCTTTCTTCAGAATTGTGTATGGAGTTAACCACTGGGTTTAACTTTATAGTTTAACCAAACGGTCAAAATTAATAAAAGTTCTATTGATAAGACGATTTTAAAAAAAATTTATTTCTATCAGGAAAAAAACTGTATGGACTTGCGAGAAACAACTATTTCCCTGGTTCTATCTTGATCTTTTGTCCGGCCAGAAGACGCTGAGTATTGGTTATATTGTTGAGTGATTTGATTGAGGAGACAGTGGCATCATATTTCTCAGCAATATCCCAGAGGTTATCTCCCTGATGCACGGTATACAATATAAACTTTGGTATTGGTTTGGGTATGTTTTTTCCATTGGTATTTGCAGGATGTATTATTGCTTTTGATTTAGGATCTTGTGAAAGCCCTGTTTCTGCATTGGAGGAAAGAATTTTTAATTTTTGTCCAACAAGAAGATTCTGACTTTTAAGATTGTTCCAGGTCATTATATTTTGAATAGTGCAGCCATGTTTTTGCGCAATAAGAGCCATACATTCGCCCTGTTTTACACTATAAACTATTGTGCCTGAGTTTAATGAATGAGAAGATTCCTTTATTTGATCTGAACTGGAATTGACAGGTTGAGAATTTGATAAAGGTATACTATCAGGAAACTTTGATTTTGCAGAGGTATTGTAAACAAGAAGATTTTGTCTTGGTTTGATATAATTCTTTTTCAAACCATTCAGGGATTTAAGCTCACTTATGGTCATATGGAATTTCTTTGCTATTCCCGCCATGGTCTCACCGTTTTTAACCCTGTACTCGACTGTTTCTCTATTATTTCTTAAAGCCAGCAACATCAGGGAATCCTTCTGAATACCTGCTTTGGTTTTATAGGCATACAGGGCATTTTCATTATTAATGAAATCTCCGATATGTGTTTTTCTGAGTCTTAACTTATAAGGATTCTCAGAGGTTGCGGGGATTACACCCTGCTTAAATTCCGGGTTAAGAAACTGAATTTCTTCATAAGGGATTTTGAGCATTTCAGAGACTTGATCAAAGGTCAATGGGTTTTTTACTGTTACTGTATCTATTTCGTAAAAAAGTATTCCCGGATCAATGGGATATATTTTGTGGTCTGAAGCATAAGTCAGAACATAACTGGCTGCGATGAAAGCAGGGATATATGAACGGGTTTCTCTTGGAAGATACCTTTGGATAACCCAGAAATTCTTGGCTCCTCCTGCTCTCCGTATCGCTTTGTTCACATTTCCTGCGCCTGAATTATAGGCAGCCAAAGCTAACGACCAATTTCCATATATATCATACAGATCACTAAGATGCTGACATGCAGCAACAGTTGATTTTACAGGATCAAAACGATCATCAGTATAGGATGAGATCTTCAACCCATAAACTTTACCAGTTCCATACATGAATTGCCACAAACCTTTTGCTCCTGCGCGCGAATTAGCCACAGGGTTAAGTGCAGACTCAATCACCGCCAAGTACTTTAGTTCCAGGGGCATATTGTACTTATCAAGCTGCTCTTCAAACAGAGGGAAATAAATTTGCGACAATCCAAGAATTCGAGCAGTCAATCCTCTCTTTTTAAATGCATAGAGGTCGATAAATTTTCTGACATCAGCATTATAAATATATTCGAATGGAGATTGAAGGCCAATTCTGTTTATCCTTTCACGGTAAATGGAATCTGAAAAATAGGGCACATTTTCAGAATTTTCAATACCTGAATTCTCATTTACACCGGTTTTAAGAAACTTTGAGTTCTCAAATATTTTCAACCGGGCAAGACTGTCAAGCATGGAAGCAACCGGGTCATCCTCCACAAAACTTTTTTTCGCACTGGATGAATCAGTTTGAATAGTATCCTGCGCCCTTAAAAAAGGAGAAAGAAATAATAGTATAAGGATGAAAATCTTTCTTTCTATAACATTCACAGAATAAATCATTTATATAATAAGTTATTGCAAATTTAAAGGATAAAATTATAATAAATGACAGCTTGACTAAAAGTGATTAACAATACCTTGTTAATCAAAAATATCGTCCCCAAAACACAACACGGTCCCCTAGACATCTTCAACATGAATCGTCACTTCGGTATGATTCAGAATCTTATTAATATCTTCCTCAATAGAATCACAAAGATCATGAGCTTCTTTGACACTAAGTATTGCCGGTACTGTCAAATGAAAATCGACGTATCGGTAATTGCCTGCCTTACGAGTACGTAATCCATGATAATTAATTACCCCGGAGCAATGATTATTAATTATTGTAATTATTTTTTGAACTTCAACTTCAGAAAGGGCCTCGTCTAAAAGCGGTGCGTAAGCTTTTTTAAATAAAATGTAAGATTCCCTTAGGATGAGAAGTGCGACCAATATAGCAATAACTGGATCAAGATAATGGATTATGCGACTTTTAATGAAATACCCAAGAAAAAACATCAGAAATAGTCCAGTTGCTACTCCCAATGATGTATAAATATCAACCTTCAGGTGAAGAGCATCAGCTTCCAATGCAATAGAATCTGATGTTTTGGCTTCTTTAAAAAGCATTCTGGAGACAAAAAAATTCACAATAGATGAAATTGTCATGACAATTATACCCAAGCCAACCTTTTCAATTATAACAGGTTGAAGAATTCGTCTTACTGCTTCGAATATGATCCATACGGATGCAATAAATATTAATATAGCCTCAGTGACACCTGAAATGTTTTCAAATTTTCCATGACCATAGGGATGCCGCTTATCGGCAGGAATATCAGAAATTTTCACGGAAAAAAATGATATAAGAGCTGCCAGCAGATCCATAAACGAATGAATGGCCTCAGAGAGGATACTAACAGAACCACTGATAATACCTACGACTAATTTAAGCACAATCAGCAGTGAATTTGAGAGAACCGATAAGCGGGCTAAGCTAATTTTCTTGTTCATCTCAGGTTGATCTTTTTTCAGGTCGCATCTGTGGGAAAAACAGCACATCCTGAATAGATGAAGAATTTGTCATGATCATAGTAAGACGGTCTATACCAATACCCAATCCTGCCGTTGGTGGCATTCCAAATTCGAGTGACCGAAGAAAATCTTCATCGAGAACCATTGATTCCATATCACCACGTTTACCCAGTTCCATCTGTGATTCAAATCTTTCACGCTGATCAATAGGATCATTAAGTTCTGAGAAGGCATTACAGATCTCTTTGCTATTACAAATCGCTTCAAATCTTTCCACAAGCCCTTCTTTGGTCCGATGTTTTTTTGCCAGTGGAGACATTTCGACAAGATAATCAGTAATAAAAGTCGGCTGGATAAGATTAGGTTCACATTTCTCTCCGAAAATCTGGTCAATAACTTTTCCTTTTCCCATTGTCGGATCAACCGGGACGTTAAGACTTTTTGCAATTACAACTAGTTCCTGCTCAGTTTTTCCGGAAATGTCAATGCCTGTAAAATGCAGAATTGCCTCATATATGGTAAACCTTTTCCATGGCCGTTTAAAATCAATAATATTATCTCCCACCTGGATCTTGGTAGTATTGTGAAGATCAATGGCGATCTTTTCCACCATTTCTTCTACAAGGTTCATCATCCATTCATAATCCTTATAAGCGACATACAATTCCATTTGTGTGAACTCAGGGTTATGAAACCGGTCCATACCTTCATTTCGGAAGTCCTTTGAAAATTCGTATACACCGTCATAACCACCAACGATCAGCCTTTTTAAATATAGCTCATTAGCGATACGGAGGTAAAGAGTTGTGTCTAGAGTATTATGATAAGTTGTAAAAGGCCGTGCAGCTGCACCTCCATATAAAGGTTGCAGAATCGGTGTTTCCACTTCAAGATAATTCCGAAGATTCAGAAAAGAACGCATTGAATTGATTAAAATGGCACGTTTCTGAAACACTTCCTTTACCTGAGGATTTACTATTAAATCGACATATCTCTGACGATATCTCTGCTCGGGGTCAGTGAATGCATCGAAAACTGAATCCTCCTTTTCTTTAACAATCGGAAGCGGACGTAATGATTTGCAAAGAAGTTGAAAGGATTTTACGTGAAGTGTGATCTCCCCCATTTGGGTAATGAATACAAATCCCTTCACGCCAATGAAATCTCCAATATCGAGAAATTTCTTAAAGACAGTATTATATAGGGTCTTATCTTCACCAATGCAGATATCATCACGTTTTATATACAATTGTAAACGACCAGTAGAATCTTGTATCTCAACGAAAGAAGCTGCTCCCATGATCCTGCGGCTCATGATCCTGCCAGCAATACTGACATCCTGGAACAGTGAGGTATCCTCGGCAAATTTTTTCTTTATTTCAGAAGCATGGGCAGTGACTTCAAATGTATCTGGGGGGTATGGATTGATACCAAGTTTTAGAAGTTCATTCAATGAATTGCGGCGGATCAATTCCTGTTCGCTTAATACCTGTGACATAATTTAAGATTTTGGACAAAGATAAAGAAAACTTAAATGTAACGCCTTATCTCAGTAATGTATGGAGTATTCGGTGGGATTTCATTTCCCTGAACCCCGGGACATGCAGACGAAAATAAATTAGGATCATTTCCAATAATTTATCCCTTGTCTCAGGGGGTATATCGAGAGCAGTAATAAACGGTTTTGAAGTACTTATTAGTTGAAAGAAAATTTTACTCAATGACGGATCAAGGAAATCGGAATGTTCAGGAGCAATAGCCTGGAAAGTTCCTTCCCGGAGGTTTAAAAAACAGTTCTTTTCAGAATAGTCTAATTGTGGCATGCATCCAAGGTATCGGGTGAGTTGAAAAGAAAAGAAAAGATGAAAATGCATAAAATTTTCTGCAGCCGAATCAAAATCAAGTAAAGACTGATAAATAAATGAAAAGAGCTCAGGGTGCGGCTCTTCTTCATGAATGGTCTTATAAATGAGTTCATTTAGAAAAAGTGCAATGGAGCTTTTCCTTATATCAAATGGAATTTGCTGATAATTATAAGAATAAGCCACTTCTTTTAAATTTTGAAGGGAGGATTTTTCCTTGTGATAAACCACAAGATCTAATAATGTCAATGGCTGAAAAAGTCCGAGTTTTATTCTTGCATTTTGTTTCCGAATTCCTTTGACAAGATATGACTGAAGTCCGAATAACTCAGTATAGATCTTTACAATAAGACTGGTTTCCGAGAATTTGGTCGCATGTAAGGAAATTCCCCTGGTTTGATGAAGCATCAATGAATAATAAGAATTTTGGTGACGATCTTTTGGCTTCCCGTTGAATTACCGGCATAAACCAAATATACCCCGCTTTTTGCCCTACTTCCGTCAAAGTTCTTGCCATTCCAAATTGCTAGACCTCCATTAGCTTGTGTGGAGAAAATAAGATTTCCTTCAATATCTGTTATTCTGACCTGTGCGTTACTAACAAGACCTTTAATACCTATTTCTCCATCATAATTTTCTCTAACAGGATTTGGATAAGCATAAACATTGGAAAAACTATCACCACCTTCAGTTGCAGTGCCTTTATAGGAGATCAGTCCCACATCTGTTCCTATAAATACTTCTCCTGTTTCAGGATCAATTGCAATTGCAAGAATTGTATTTGAAAAAAGCGGGCTATTATCCGTAGTAAAATGATAAATTTGTTTTGTTCCATCTGCAGAGAAGAAATATAACCCACCACCTTCTGTGCCGATCCATTTGCGGTTCGCACCATCAACTGCAATTGCTGTTACTTTTTCATTTTCCATCAAATACTGAACATAAAGTCCTTGTTGAACAAGTATCTGTTGCGCGTCAAAATTCTGACCTGTAAAAATATTTTCAGGGTTAAAGAATACGCCAATCCCTTGTTCAGTTCCAACCCATACCTCTCCATTTTTATCACATGCCAACGCATAAATATATTGTCCTGGAATATTTCCATTGCCTGTCTGCTGACTGAGTAAAATAGAGCTGCTGTTCGACGGATTCTTAGGATCTTCCTTAAAAACCAGCAAGGGACTGGTTATCGAACCGTTAATTCTCGTTACAACCCATTTCTGATTATAGTTATCAATAATCATTTGACCGAGATCATCCTCCTGAATGATTGGTAAAGTATAGCCAGTCCATTGATCTGAAGCTGCACAAGTCCTGCAATAGCGGGAAATGCAGGTGTTATTATGCGAATTCACAACCCAGAGGTTTCCATCGCTGTCGAAAGCTGTACCACCTACCCTGACATCACTTGTATCCGGATCAGCACTATGATTTTTAAGTGTGCTATTTCCAACGCCAAAATGACCAACTAATTTACCATCATATAATTCAATCAAACCGCGAAAAAATGAACCCGCATAGACTCGTTTTGAATCACTGGGATCGACACTTATTGTGCAGAGGTCTGTAATATTATTTAATCCAGTATCTGTTGCTGCCGTAATATTATTCCATGAAGTACCATCATAATGATAGATTGCCGCATTATAATAATTCGGAACATATGAGAGATCCCTTCCTCCCGGAACAACATAAACATCATTTCCAAAAGTGGTAATTGCAAAAACAAGAGAGGAGAGAGGTCCACTGATATTAATCGGATTATAACCGCCACTTGTAGTCAAAGATACCAGCCCGGAATTTGCATCTGCTATCCATACAATTCCTTCTTTATCAAATATGGCATCTGATGGAGTTGGGGCACCTCCATTATAACTATAAATCCCATTAATATAAGTAAAATCCTGATCATAGTATCTTACAAAATAATTAAATGAGATAACCAACTTCCCGTAAGTAGATTCAAGATGTTTGATTGGATTAGAAGTGCCTGGTAACCATTTTGTCCATTGACCATTTGAATGACGATAAAGACTATCTCCATTGGTACTAGTTTGATACTGGCTGATCACGACCTGCCCATTGAAGGTGATAATGTTGTCATATTTTGCTGATGTACTTAACCTGGAATCCTTGGCCCATGATTGATAATTGGCAAGATCCGGATTCTTGGCAGAAGCGAGGTAAATACCATGGTCCGTTGCTGCATAAAGTGTATCCTGATCGTCCGTTGTAAGCCCTAAAACATTTACCTGTTCTCCTTGTGCCCCAATATAATATGTATCATGAACTTCTTCCTTGTCCAAATCCAATACCACAATGCCGAAACCACATGAAAGATATGCATATTGTCCTACGAAATAAATATCGTTAATAGTTTTATTTCCAAGAATGGAAGAACGTTTGATATCAGGCATATTAATTATAGTATTGCCCTTGATAAGATCGATATTTGCATTTGTGTATGCGATCACCAGGGTATTATAAGTTGCATTGTAATTCATTGTGGATATCCCTATATCTGAGAGGCCGTTTATCTTACTGATTCGTTGAACACTGTTATCCTCTTTATCATAATAAAAGATTGAATAGAGTGTAGCACAATAAATACGGTTACCCACTTCCTTCACAGCAATACATTGGGAGTATGGAAGGTGTTCTCTCCACTGACCAATACCGGTCGTCTGGCAAAAACTATTGATTGAAATCAGGAATAAGGAAAGTGTAATTAATAAATTCCGCATAGGTATCATGAAATGTTTGTTAAGAAAAACTTGGGTATCCGATTATTCTGATTAACTCAAATTTAGCGTAATTATTGTAGAAAGCAACAGATTAAAGAATCATACCAGCACCCATCGTTTCATTGGTTGATTCATCAATCAGAATCAGGCTCCCTGTAATCCTATTCCTTGAATAGGAATCATAGAATAAAGGTTTGGTTGTTTGCAGAACAACACAGGCAATATCATTCAGTTTTACAGAGATATTATCTTGCTGTTTTTCAAGGGTATTGATATTAAGAATGTACTTTATTTCTTTGATTACGCACCTGACGTCTCTGGTAGTATGCTTAAGTGCATATTTCTCATTAACCTGCAATGGCCGCTGATTCATCCAACAGAGCATAATTTCTATTACAGAATTTTCACTAGGGAGATTGTTCTCAGGTACAATCATATCACCACGGCTTACATCGATATCATCTTCGAGAGTAAAAGTTACTGACATAGGTGCAAATGCTTCTTCCAGTGTGTCGGTAAAATTATTGACAGAAGTTATCACGGAATGCAGATGTGATGGTAGTACAATAATGCGGTCACCTTTATGAAAA
>JBEKQA010000081.1:0-13415 GCA_049520195.1 Bacteroidales bacterium | reverse complement strand
CGCGGATCTTCTTAAGGACTTTTTCTTTCGATGTGCTTTCTTCCATTTGGTTGACGAGATTTCTCAGGCGATCGTTCCCGGCAGATCCGTTTCTTTTTTATGCTTCTCCTTGTCTTACTCTTTGGGTATTACATTTTTCAAATTAAGTACAGGTGCGGCAGGCTCTTCATCAAAAGGGCGCTTGCCGAAAATTTCTTCAAGGTCTTCCCGGAATATCACCTCTTTGTCCAGTAGTGCTTTTGCGAGTGCTTCAAGCTTTGTTTTATTCTCAGTCAGTACCTTTTTTGCTCTTTCGTATGCTGATTCAATGAGTTTGCTGATCTCCTGATCGATCAATTCAGATGTCTTCTCGCTGTATGGTTTCTGGAAAGAATATTCTGACTGTCCGCTTGAATCATAATAGCTGATATTCCCGATCTTCTTGTTCAGTCCGAAATATACGACCATGGCAAAGGCCTGCTTGGTTACTTTTTCAAGATCATTGAGTGCTCCGGTGGATACTTTCCCGAAATTCACCTCCTCGGAGGCACGGCCACCCAGTGCGGCTGTGATCTCGTCATACATCTGATCAAAAGTAGTGATCTGTCTTTCTTCGGGCAGGTACCATGCAGCGCCCAATGATTTACCCCTGGGTACGATGGTGACCTTAACGAGGGGATGGGCATGTTCAAGCAGCCAACTGACGGCTGCATGACCAGCCTCATGGAAGGCAATTACCTTTTTCTCCTGCGGGGAAATGATCTTATTTCTCTTTTCCAGGCCACCGATGATACGATCGATAGCATCCATGAAATCCTGTTTGCCGATGATTATTTTATTCCCCCTGGCAGCGATAAGAGCGGATTCATTACAAACATTCGCTATATCGGCACCGGAGAATCCGGGAGTTTGTTTTGCAAGGAATTCAACGATGACAGATTCATCCAGCTTCAGCGGCTTTAAATGAACCTTGAAGATAGCCTTACGTTCTTCGAGATCGGGTAATTCAACATGAATCTGGCGATCGAAACGACCTGCACGCATGAGGGCACGGTCGAGAATATCGGCACGGTTGGTTGCGGCGAGAATGATGACGCCGGCATTGGTGGCGAAGCCATCCATCTCAGTCAGAAGCTGGTTGAGGGTATTTTCCCTTTCGTCATTTGCGCCGGTCAGGGCATTGCGTCCACGTGCACGGCCTATGGCGTCAATTTCATCGATGAAGATGATACAGGGGGCTTTTTCTTTTGCCTGGCGGAAAAGGTCGCGGACCCTGGAAGCGCCAACGCCAACGAACATCTCCACAAAATCAGATCCCGAGATCGAGAAGAAGGGGACTTTTGCTTCGCCGGCAACGGCTTTTGCGAGCAAGGTCTTACCGGTACCCGGAGGACCGACAAGCAATGCTCCCTTGGGTATTTTACCTCCCAGCGTAGTATATTTGGAGGGGTTTTTCAGAAAGTCGACGATCTCCATCACCTCTACCTTTGCTTCTTCCAACCCGGCAACATCATTAAAGGTAATGCTGACACTGGTATCCTTATCAAAAAGCTGGGCTTTGGATTTCCCAATATTGAAGATCTGGCCACCGCCGCCACCACCGCCACGGCTCATAAGCCGCATGATCAGGAACCAAACCCCGATGAGCAAAATAATGGGGAGGAGATAGGTCATGATATTCCCGAATACATCTGTATGCGTGGTATAAGATGGAGGATAAGGGAATTGCTTTTTAAATAGTGCGATCTCCAGGGGAGTCTTATTTGTCCTCAGCATCTTTGCAGCAATTGTATCCTGTGCTCCTTTCATAAGATCGCGGAAACTCTCATCCGATCCGATATTATAAGAGAACTGGGGGTTATCGCCGAAGGAGGTGGAAAAGTTCTTTTTTACAAAATCCTTATAGGCAGTATCTTTCGCTATACGGTCCTTCTTTATATAGATCTCGGCTTTTTCTTTGTTGACTATGACGATCTTGTCGACATCCTGCTTTTCCAGCATCGTATACAACTGGTTCCAGGTAGTTTCTTTTTCAGGACTGCTGTAATTAAAGATCTGAATCGCAATAAACACTACTGCAAGAATTGCATAGATCCAGTAGAAGCTGAATTTTGGCCTGTTTTTCTTCGGTGATGAAAGATTGGGTGGTAAGTTGTCCTTATTTTTATCTGCCATTATGTCTGTTCCTTCCGGTGCAAATGATTAATTTTTTGGACTTTGTTCAATTTTCATGATATCCGCATCTCCCCATAATTGTTCCAGGTTGTAGAATTCACGCTTATTTCCCTGGAAAATATGAACTATGATGTCGGCATAATCGATCAAAATCCATTCCGCATTTTCAAACCCTTCCCTGTGATAGGGATTTAATCCTGTTTTTTTCTTAACATCCCGTATAACTCCATCTGCCAGCGCCTCAACCTGTGTACGCGAGGTGCCATGACAAATGATGAACGAATCGCACAGTGAACTGCCCAGCTTTTTAAAGTCCAATATTACGGGATCTTTTGCCTTTTTGTCCAATAATGCTTCTGATACCGCCTCTGACAGAAGATCAACCGGATTTTTAGTTTTCTTTCTTGGCATTAAGGTTTTTATATTACCACAAAGGTAAGAAAAAATTCTTTGAGTACAAAAGGGGAAAGGAAGTGTTAAGTGTTAAGTTTTATGTGTTAAGTTTTAAGAATCGTGACGCGTGAGGTCCTGGACCCCACCCCCGGCCCCTCCCCCAAGAAGGAGGGGAGTTTGGTGACGGGCAACGAGACGATTTTGAATATCGAATATTGATCAACGAATATCGAAATCAGAATTAAGCGATATGGCAAATTCCACAAAATGTTGGGTATTAAGTTATCAAGTTATAAAGTCATCAAGTTCATAAAGTTATCAAGTTTGTCAAGTTTATCAAGGTATCACCAGTTCAACCTCCCATTGCCTATTGCCTCACCTCATTAATTTTTAATCTTTAATTTTTAATTCATAACCATTTCCCCTAATCAATCACCAGTTTTTTGACCTCCATCCCATCATCCGATCTTATTTTCACAAGGTAGGCTCCTTTTGGTAATGAGCTGATATTCATTTCGATCTTGTTCTTATTGTTGAAAGTTTCAGTCAACACCTGTTTTCCCTTTAGATCAACGATGGTTACATTTAATTCTTTTTGTGGCGGTAATGAGCCGGTAATTGTAATAATATTCTTCGCAGGGTTAGGACACAGGGTGAAGTGATCAGAGACTGTTTTATACTCTTCAACAAATGTTTCTCCGCCATTGCCGGTTTTTAATATGGTTCCAGCCAGGCCTACAACATAACCAGTGGTAGAATCTGTAAAGAAAACCGAGTTCAACATATTCCCTGTTCCACTCGAATCAACTGTCCAGCTATTGCCTCCATTGGTAGTTTTATATATGTTTCCACCATCATCCACCACATAACCTAATGTATGAGTGGGAAAATAAACTGAATTTAAAGAATTCACCGCTCCGATTGGTAAATTTGTCCAGGTTGTCCCCCCGTTAATTGTTCTTATGCCAGTGCCAATGTATCCCACAGCATAACCTGTATTGTCGTCGGTGAAATATACTGAAAATAGACCATTTGGTGCTACAGTCGATAATTTGTTCCATGTAGTGCCTCCATCGGTGGTTTTCAATATGTAGCCAATTGCACTTACAGCATATCCTGTGTTTATATCGGGAAAACAGATCGAGTTTAATGGATAATTAAAAAGAGTCGATGTCCAGGTTGCACCTGCATCAATGGTTTTCAGGATGATATCATTACCGGCAATATAACCTGTATTGGCATCTGTAAAAAAAACAGAATTCAATACCTGGGTAGTGCCGCTCGAAATTTTAGTCCAGTGTGTGCCTTCATCGGTCGTTTTTATTATTGTACCGTACCAGCCAACAGCAAATCCGGTACTTGAATTAGGGAAGTACACTGAATATAAATCATAACCACCAGCTTTTCTAGGTATCCAATTATCTCCTCCATTTGTGGTTTCCATAATAATTCCAGTTTCACCCACTGCATAACCTGTACTGGCATCGGTAAAATAAACAGAGTACAATTGGTTATTCGTGTTTCCTGTCGATAGTTGGGGCCAAGTATAACCGGCATCGATCGTTTTTAAAATATATCCAGCTCCCCCTACAGCGTATCCTGTGTTGGCATCAGGGAAGTAAATTGAATATTGTTGAGTTGTTCCTGTCGATATTAGATTCCATATCATTCCTGCATTATTTGTTGTAAAAATATTTCCACAACAATCTGACACATAACCTGTATTGGCATCGGTAAAGAAAATTGAACAAAAAAGATCCAGTCCATATATACCAAAGCCGTTCGTGTCAAGTGTCCAGGTAGTACCTGCATTAATTGTCTTTAGAAGATTTCCACCATTACCTGCAATATAACCATTGTTAGCATCAGTAAAAAAAACTGAGTATAATGAATTCGTTGTTCCACTGGATAATGTATCCCAGGTTGTTCCTCCATTGATGGTCTTTAAAATTATCCCTTGATTACCCACTGAATAACCTATATTTGCATCGGTGAAGTAAACTGAATGTAATTCATTTGAAGTCCCCGAAGTCTGATTTGTCCAGGTCGAACCTGCATTGGCGGTTTTTAAAATAATTCTGTTAACCCCTACAGCATATCCTGCACTGCTATTGGGGATAAAGATACAATATAAACAGGGGTTTGAATCTGTATAGATAGTACTCCAACTTGCACCCGCATCATCCGTCTTTAGTATCAGATCCCCAATATCACCGCAACCTGCAATATAACCAGTATTGGCATCGGTAAAGAAAACAGAGGTGAGTCCGTTATAATGCCCACTCGAATAAATTGTCCACGTTGTTCCACCATCGGTTGTTTTCAAAATGGTACCTTCTCCACCAACAATGTATCCATTATATGCATCTGTAAAGTAAACTGACCCAAGGATATTGCCTTCTGGTAATGGGTTCTGCCATCGCCATTGGGGGAATGAAAGAGCGGGAATTAACGAAAAACAGAGGAAGATATAGACCTTTTTCACAGTAGTTATATATTCATGTGAGTAAGCTATAAAAGTAAATAGAATATTTCAGATCTGCAATAGCAATAATCTTCGTGACGCGAAAAGCGAAATAACGAGCTAGCGAAATGGCGAAACCTGTCTATCGGTTGGCAGGCTCCCCCAAGAGGGAGGGGAGGTTGGTGAAGGGCAAAAAGACGATTTTGAATATCGAATATTGATCAACGAATATCGAAATCAGAATTAAGCGATATGGCAAATTCCACAAAATATTGAGTATTAAGTTTTAAGGATCGTGACAAGTGACGCGTAACGCGTGACGCGTGTTGTAAAAGAAATTGCAAAATTAAAGAATGTTATCTTTTTTGATCCAGATACCATAGTCGCCCATAATTCGTTCGTAAACCAACCAATCCATCTATAGTAGAATAAAAAGCCGTTTCATAATATTCATTGTATTCAGGATCGAGATTGGAACTATATAATTCATATACTTTTGAAAAGCTTTTTGGTCCGATGGAAATGTGATCATGGAAAGCTACGATCGAATTAAACGGGTCATTAGCGAGATTAAATAAAGTATCATTACTGAAAGAGAAACCTCCCTGAAAAAAGCTCCTTACTGAATCAGCAGGATTTAAGATAAAGCTAATGTATTTTCCTGATACCTGGAAAGCGAAATTACATGTATTTGAAATTGCTATATTGATATATCTAAATCCTGAACCTGAATAAAAATCCACTTCATTACTTTCAAAGGTGATTAAATCACCCCTGCAGCCATTCATCCCATCTGCTTCATGTTGTGTGTATTGATAATCAATATTAGTAGTAATTTTTCTCACCCCATTTTTACAAACAATGGAATCTCCGCTGACATTTTTAAATGTTAATATCTCCTTTCCCATATAAGGAATTATGGCCCGATCTCCCGGAGTAAAAGTAAAGTCTGCGACATCTTTTTCATCGCATTTTTCTTTCTTACAACAGGTCAATGTCTCGATGAGACAAATAATAATACAATAGAATAAGTATCTAAGCCTTATCAAGTTTGTCTAGTTATAGGGAGTTAAGACAGTAAAAATGAATGGGTTGTTTAGTACAGTCAACAAGTTTCATTTAAGATTTTTGTTCATTGTATTACCCTTTCCCTTAATAAACTCAATCTCCTATGAATATTACTATACCTGTTTATTTCAAAATATTTGACCAGTCCCACATTTTTTGCAAAATAAACTTCACGTAAGTAGAAAATTGGATTTGTGGAAGAACTATCAATTGACTGGAATTTTGAATAGATTAAATTTTTATAAATCACATTATTGATAGTATCACTTGGAATAAGTTTATAATAAAAATAATAATTAGGTATGCAATCATTAGAAATAATTTTGGTATTTTGTGGCCATCCGGGATAGAAAGCAACTGGACCGTCAATTTCAACAGTACTTGAGTCAATTAAAGGATTTAATTTACTTGTTAGTTGGAAATAATCAGGTCCTGCGCATACAGTATACCCAAGTTCAAATGCACTTAGAAACTTACTCTTAAAGTAAGATGAAACAAATTCTATTCTAACTCTTGAATCAGATATGAGAATCTTATTATCATCATACATGAAAACATATGTACTATCAACTACTCCTGTTGAATCGTCTTTATATATCCAATAGCTGCCCTTTTGGAAAGCAAAGTATGCCTTCTCGCTATCTGATACTGCATAATAGGGAACTTTCTTACAGGAGACACATAGAGTAATGAAACAAAATAAATACAATACCAATTTCATATGCAGTTCGTTATTAAATTCCATTTATTATAAAGGAAAGTAAACTTAGGCAATATTTTAACTATTCAAGAGAAAAAGGATAAATTTAATTCTTCTTTCCTAATTCCAGATTCACAGCGCGCATCAAAAACCTCACCCCCAGACCCCCTCTCCAAAAATTGGCGAGGGGGCGAATACCTCATTTGATCATTGGCCCCCGGTTTCACCGGGGGTTATTTAAAGTAAAGCCCTTCAGGCTTTTAGTTACACAAAACGATGTACCGATAGGTGGCGAACTGTCAATATTGTCTAAAGTCAGACCTGAGGAGAATTACCAATTCCGCTCAGCACTGCCATAATTGCATTACCCGTCACTTCTTGACCCGCCTCAGGAAATTTGCGTATGAAAAATCGAGGAATGAGTTTAAAGAAAAATAGCAAAACAGCGAAATCGCGAAAAAGAAATCCCGATTCCAGCCTCATACGTCCAGAGCCCAATTTTTAATTTTTAATTTTTAATCCCTTTTCCAATACCAAACCTTCACGATCCCTTCACCGAAAATATAGTCTTCCTTCGTTCTTTGTTCGTTCTTCCTTCGTCTTTCATTCGATCATGCTAAAGGCAAACTATATCGATGGAATGATGCTCAGATAAGGATGAATCTTATAGGAATTAAGAAATTGAATCTGGAATTAGGAGTTGAAATCTGGAATTAGGAATGTAAATTAAAAAAGGTACTACCCTGAATTAATATAAGAAAATCATTACACAGAGGGCCACAGAGAATTCACGGAGGTCCACAGAGGAATTTATAAATGAATTTTCTTCCTTTGTCGCTTTGTCACTCTGTCACTCTGTCACTCTGTTACTCTGTTACGTTGATTTACAAATTCTGCTGAGCATTCGAATAAGAGGATGCAGAATGGCTCTAAAAGTTTGGCTTGAGTTCGTACTGAGTATAAAAGTCATTGATGATTTTCACGGTTTCTTCGGCAGTGTCGGCAATTTTGAATATATCAAGATCCTCCGGCGAAATGTTCTTCTCATTCAGTACAATCGTTTTAACCCAGTCGATTAATCCCTGCCAGTAATCTTTTCCGACAAGTATTATCGGGAAACGGACCATTTTATGTGTCTGGATGAGGGTGATGGCCTCGGTGAGTTCATCCAGGGTGCCGAATCCGCCAGGCATGGCGATAAAGCCCATGGAGTATTTAAGAAACATTGTCTTTCTGACAAAGAAATAATCAAAGGTCAGAAGTTTATTGCTATCGATAAAGGCATTGGGCTTTTGTTCAAAAGGAAGGGCAATATTCAGTCCGACTGATTTTCCCCCAGCAAAATGAGCGCCTTTGTTGGCGGCTTCCATGATCCCGTGGCCGCCACCGGTGATAATTCCGAAGCCCGATTTTGTAAGCAGGTAGGCAATCTCCTCCGTTAGTTTATAGTACTTATTGTCTTCTGTGGTGCGGGCTGAGCCAAATATTGACACACAAGGACCGATTTTTGTCAGCTTCTGAAATCCCTCGACCATTTCGGACATGACCTTAAAAATTTCCCAGGTGTCCTGGCTGATTGTTTCAGACCATGTTTTTGGATGAGTATATTCTTTGATTTTTTCAATATCCTGATCTTCCATAGTAAACTTGTATAATTAGGATTACAAAGGTAAAACTTAAACTGATTCAAGCATGGGTTTCAGATGGATTGCCGTCAGGCTTTCCGGATGAGTGATGATTTTCTCAGGAGTGCCTTCGCAGATGATCCGTCCCCCGTTGATCCCGCCTTCGGGACCCAGATCGATAATATGATCTGCCACTTTGATCACTTCCAGATTATGTTCGATGATCAGGACGGTATTCCCCTTATCCACAAGCTTATTCAAAACATGCAGGAGAACCTTCACATCCTCAAAATGCAGGCCTGTGGTCGGTTCATCCATGATGTAGATCGTGTTTCCTGTATCATTTTTTGATAATTCCGCAGCAAGTTTTACGCGTTGGGCTTCTCCTCCTGACAGCGTGGTAGATTGCTGTCCCAGTGTGATATAACCGAGTCCTACATCGTGAAGGGTCTTGATCTTATGTAAAATCCACGGGACATTTTCGAAGAATTCCACCGCCTGCTCGATGGTCATATTCAGCACATCATTTATTGACTTTCCTTTGAATCTGACCTCGAGGGTTTCGCGGTTGTAACGTTTTCCGTTACAGGTTTCGCAGGGAACATAAACATCGGGGAGGAAATTCATTTCTATCAGGCGCAGGCCAGCACCCTTGCAAGTTTCACAGCGGCCTCCCTTCACATTAAATGAGAACCGCCCGGGCTTGTAGCCCCTGATCTTTGATTCGGGGAGCTCTGCAAACAGTTTCCTGATCTCATCGAAGACCTTTGTGTAGGTGGCGGGATTTGAGCGGGGTGTCCTGCCAATCGGGGACTGGTCGACTTCAACGACTTTATCAACATTTTTTATTCCCTCAATAGAACGATAGGGCAGGGGGTTCTGATCTGATTTATAGAAATGCTGACTCAGAATGGGATAAAGTGTTTCATTGATCAGGGAGGATTTCCCGCTTCCTGACAATCCTGTGATGCAAATGAGCTTTCCCAGAGGGAGAGAGAGGTCAACATTTTTAAGGTTGTTACCTGAAGCGCCGTACAGTTTGAGATATTTCCCTTTACCGGGACGACGTTTTGAAGGGATCCCGATAGATTTGCGTCCACTAAGATAATCGCCAGTCAGGCTGCAGGATTTCATAATCTCGCCAGGTGTGCCTCCTGTGACGATCCTTCCCCCATGAACACCGGCTCCCGGTCCGATATCCACGACGTAATCGGCAGACAGGATGGTCTCTTTATCATGTTCGACGACAATCACAGAATTACCCGTATCCCTCAGGTTCTTCAAGGCATTGATCAATCTCATGTTATCATGCTGGTGAAGGCCGATACTGGGTTCATCCAGAATATACAGGACCCCCACGAGCTGCGATCCTATCTGGGTAGCTAACCGGATACGCTGTGATTCGCCTCCCGAGAGACTCCTGGCGGTACGGTTCAGGGTGAGATAGCCGATACCTACATCGCGGAGGAACCGAATCCTGTTCCTGATCTCACGGATGATCTCATATGCAATGACCATTTTCCTATCATCCAGGATCTTTTCCGGAGCTGAGAACCATTCATTCAGCTGGTTCAGATCCATGTTGGAAAGGTCTGCGATATTTTTATCCCCGATCCTGAAATGAAGCGACTCTTTCTTTAACCGGTTGCCATTACACTCAGGACAGACGCTCCTGTTCATGAAGCTGCTGATCCATTTCATGATACCTGAGGGTGCAGATTCTGCCTGCTGGGAATTAATGAAACTGACGATGCCTTCGAAATTCAGGGCATACGTCGAGGTGATCCCAAGATAATCGTTTTTGACCCTGAAGATCTCATCTGACCCGTAAAGAATAACATTGATCGCTGCATCAGGGATGTCACTGATGGGGGTATTCAGATCAAAGCCATATTTCTCGCCGATGGCCTCCATCTGCTTGAAAATCCAATTGTTCTTATATTCCCCGAGAGGGGCAATACCCCCTTTACGAATGCTCTTCGAACGGTCGGGTATGATCTTGGTAATATCGATCTCTGAAATGGTACCGAGCCCGTTACAATTCGGGCAGGCCCCATAGGGAGAGTTAAAGGAGAATGTATTGGGTTCCGGCTCTTCGTAGGAAATGCCGGAAGTCGGGCACATTAACAGCCGGCTGAAATGGCGGACCTTGTCATCCGAAGTATCATAAACCATCAGCATATCCTTGCCATGATTCATCGCAAGGTCGACCGATCCTGAAAGTCTTGTCTTTGAATCCGGTTTTATGGTGATCTGGTCTATTACCGTTTCAACATCATGAACTTTATACCGGTCAAGCTGCAGCCCGTGGGTGATCTCATGGATCCCGCCGTCGATCCTTACCTTTAAGAATCCCTGTTTCCGGATCTGTTCAAAAAGCTCACGATAATGTCCTTTCCTCCCTTTCACCATGGGAGCGAGGATCAGAATAGTTTTGCCCTGGTACTGGGAAAGAATGAGATCAACAATCTGCTGTTGAGTATATCTTACCATCTTTTCCCCGGTGACATAAGAATATGCATCTGACACCCTGGCATAGAGAAGCCGGAGAAAATCATAGATCTCTGTGATGGTACCGACTGTTGAACGCGGATTACGGCTACCCGACTTTTGTTCTATGGCGATCACAGGACTCAGGCCATTGATCTTATCGACATCAGGCCGTTCAAGATTCCCTATGAATTGCCGGGCATAGGCGGAGAAGGTCTCCATGTACCTACGCTGACCTTCTGCATAGATCGTGTCAAAGGCAAGGGAAGATTTCCCGCTGCCACTTAAGCCTGTGAATACCACGAACTTGTGTCGAGGTACAACCAGGTCGATGTTCTTGAGATTATGAACCCTTGCTCCAAAAATTTCCAGATTATCTTCCACCGCAGTCCAGTAAATATATCAGATTAATTTGCAAGGTCAATTTTCAAAGTATCATTAAAAAAAGTCTCACTCTCCGGGAGGTTCTTTTTCAGAACATCCCAGCTAAGGATCCCATCTTTAGGCAGTGTCAGAACGTAATTCTTTCCCGATTTATTGGTAAGGGAATATCTTCTTAACCAGGGATTAAACTCCCTGAGTATCCTGTAGTTGAGTTTCAGCTTCTCAGCAAATGACGGTAAATCACTGATGCTGGAATCCACTGAGACTGTATAAGTATTCAAAGGAGGATAAAAGTCACTCTGTCTAAGGTAGAATCCGTACTTCACAGGATTATTATAAATCTGCTTCATGGCCAGGATACGATACACATAACGGGCTGTTTCATCTACCACGTACAGATTATAATAATCTGTAGTGTGCTGTTTCTCAACGGCCTTACTGATTCCATCGATTCCCCTGTTGAACGAAGCAGCGACCATTGTCCAGTTTTTGTACTCCTGGAATGCCTCCGAAAAATATCGAGAAGCGGCCTCTGTTGATTTCTCCAGGTTATAACGCTCATCCACCTCTTCCGTGATCTCGAGACCATATTTCTGACCGGTAGGTTTCATGAATTGCCAGAAGCCTTCAGCTCCTGAGGAAGAGACCACATTAGAGAGGTTGCTTTCCGCCAGGGCAAGAAATTTAAAGTCGTCAGGGATACCATTCTTTTTAAGGATCGGTTCGATCACGGGAAACCACCTGCTTGCACGTTTGAACATCAGGATGGTTGCGGAATGTGTGAAAGTATTCGCGATGATCTCACGGTCGAGACTTTCCCTCACATAGAACAAGTCAAGGGGGACCTGCTCCCCGGCAAAATCTATCTTGTCCGGCAGTTCGGGAGCATAAACATGATAATATCTTTGAAACAGCGTACGGTAAACTCTTTGCTGGTCCCTGACCTCTTTAACGGCATAAATGAATGTACCGCAAACGATTATAACTACCAGACTTAATAAGATATATTTAGAAGTGACTTTCATTCCAAGAAAATTAGTAAACATTGACCTGCCATTCTGCAGGTTTAAAATGGGCTCACAAAGTCCCGGAATTTCCCTGCTATTTTATCTTTCTCTGAAACCAAAGGATTTTCTATTCCCCATTTGATCCCAATGTCCGGGTCATTCCAGATGATACTTCTTTCGGATTCTTTATTATAAACCTGTGTACACTTATAGAAGAATACAGTATTTTCCTCAAGGGTAAGAAATCCATGTGCAAAACCTGCAGGGATCCAATACATCCATTTATTCTGCTCTGAAAGTTCTATTGCTGCCCATTTTCCATAGGTGGGAGATGATCTCCTTAAATCAACTGCCACGTCCAGCACTTTCCCTTTGATCACCCGCACCAGCTTACCCTGCTGATAAGGCGGTACCTGGAAATGCAGGCCACGCAGGACACCTTTTGCAGACTTTGATTCGTTATCCTGTAAAAACCTGACATCAATCCCCAGTTGTCTGAATTTCTCTTCATTATAGGATTCAAAAAAATAACCCCTCTGATCTTCAAAGACATCTGGTTTTATGACCATCAGGCCTTCAATGTGATTTTTCTCTATCAGCATGATTTGGGTGTTTATAAGTCCACGCATTCGCCATAAGCCTGTGCTACTGCTTCCATAATAGCTTCTGACATCGTGGGGTGAGGATGAACTGCATCGATGATCTCCCGGCCGGTAGTTTCCAGTTTTCGTGCGACAACTACTTCGGCTATTAATTCAGTGACATTATCGCCAATCATATGAGCGCCAAGCCATTCTCCATATTTTGCATCGAATATCACCTTTATCATTCCTTCACGATTACCGGCGGCAGTAGCCTTTCCTGAGGCAGTAAAGGGGAATTTCCCAACCAGGATATCATACCCGGCTTCTCTGGCTGCTTTCTCTGTCATCCCAACGGAGGCAACTTCGGGTTGAGTATAGGTACATGCGGGGATGTTTTTATAATCCATGGGCTCAACTTCTTTACCTGCAATCTTTTCCACGCAGATTATACCTTCATGAGAAGCGACATGAGCAAGAGCAGGTCCCTTTACAACATCGCCGATGGCATAGTAACCTGGGACATTTGTCCGGTAGAATTCATCAACG
>JBEKQA010000080.1:0-16149 GCA_049520195.1 Bacteroidales bacterium | reverse complement strand
GCCAATACTCCTAAAAGGATTGATGCAGCTTCTGTAGGGAAGGCACTTCGTCAAGCCTCAGCCTCTCAGTATCTAATGTTTGGCCTCGCAAGTCTCACACGCGGATCCGGTTCTGTCCCTACCTATAAGACGTATATGGGCACCGAAGTTGAAGGTGCTATTAGGCCTACCGATTCCCGTACATTTATATGTGGTCATGCTCTTGCAAAATACAAGACAGGTGAAACCCGAGGAATTGGTAGTAATCAAGCTCGAGTATGGTCAATTAAACGAGCATCCATAGATCAATTCAAAGATTGGTGTGATCGAGTGGCAGTATGTATCAAAAACACTGGTGATAGTCATTTACCAAATGTTGAATTTCTACCTTCTCCAGAACCTATTGTCAAATTTAAGGGAAAGCCTTTAGCCATTTACATGCGATGGGATCCTACACTATCAGTGAGCTTTAGCTTGTCAGGATCTAATATTGAAATTGAGAGCATATCATTTGAAAAATTGTCCTTATCTGTTAATAAGGAAGAAATTTCAGGAACGATTAACATAGGCGAAGGTAGATATGCAGAAGTTAGATCATTCACGTATTCGCTTGCATTATTGAGTTGGCAATTCACTAGAGACGACATACCATTGTTGAGAGTAGATGACGGGCAAGAGTTTCATTTTAAAAGCGTTTCCGAGTTTTTGGAAGCATTTCCTCCAATCATTATCTTAGAGGATGGGAGTACAGTTATTGATGGATGTCGATTTGAACCACGTAGGCAGCTACCATCTATACCAGAAGATTGTATAGATAATCGCCGTAGTTGGGAAAGATGTGATATTTCTGTAGAGTTCGAGTATATTGATAAGAATGATCCAAGGAAAAGCCGGATCCCGGAATCTGGCAAGCTTACTGTTCATGAACAAGTTGAAGAGTGGTTCAAAGAACAAACTTCGATTCCATTTCTTGTCATCAAGGATCACGCAAAAGGTGAGATTGCTGACTACATTGAGATCCAAGAATCTGATTCGTTGATACGGTTCTACCACTGCAAAGCATGTTCGATTGGAAAATCACCAGGTGCACGCATAAATGAGCTAAAAGCCTTAGAACAAGCACTTCGAAGTATAGATTATATTGGCAGCAATACATTACTATCAGAATTGTATAGCCGAGTCATTGGGAAAAATAGACCTGATACAAAAATGGTCATTGGAACTTCTGATTCCTTGAAGAATATAGCAAAAAAGTTTCACGCCAATGAATGGAAATTCGAAGTTGCCATTGTGAATCCTGGAATTAGTTGTAAGAAATCTATCCATACAAAAAACACAAATACACTTCTTACTGCCTGCTTTGAGTGGCTTGGGGCAGCAAATGCTCGATTATGCGTTATTGGAAAGTGATTTCAGGAAAGAACCTTCGCTTTTTTCATTTAGGCGGCTTTGGGTAAGTAAAAAGCTCTCCATACCCCACCGCACACCTAGTCTTCGGATCAGCTTTTTTGTGCATACCGTTGCACCCCACTTTTTTCTTTGATACCAAGACAAAGAAGAAGCTTGTCAAAAAAGAAACCCATTCAGGGCAGCTTTTTAGAAGTAAGTAAAAAGCAAGTAAAAATCCACCGCACTTTATTAACCTCGAAATTCCCGCAAAGTTACCTGCGAAAAATTCCCTGTACCAGGTTAAAACTGTAAAGGGCGACCTCCTTTGGGAACTGTCGCTCTTCGAGTGTTTTCAGATTGTTCCAATCTGACCTACACCCTTGACATTATTTATTTTTCTCGGTATTCACTTGGGCAAAAATTTCATTTTAACCAGGTGGGCCAGAAACCTAGATAAGTCTCCAGGGCAGGAGCAACATTTATGAATAATTCACAAATCTATGCAGCTATCACAGAAAAGATCATTGCTAACCTCGAAACAGCCGGAAGCTGGATGAAACTCTGGCAAGTTCCATCACCGGTTAGCATGAATGGCCATTATTACAGGGGCATTAACCGCCTGGTACTTTCTTCTGATCCCTACAAGAGCCGCGTATATGGCACTTTTCAACAGATCCGAGCCAACGGTGGACAGGTTCGCAAAGGCGAAAAGTCAACCATCATCGTATTCTGGAAGAACTCAATGGAGCAGGATGAAACCACCGGCGAAACAAAGAAGATGTTCCTTCTTAAATTCTACCATGTCTTCAACTCCGAACAGGCCGATTTTGATGAGCAGGGCACAAAAAAGATTGCCGAGCTTCAAAACCTTGTCGCAGAAAAAGTCAACTCCGAACACCTGGAAGCTGAATCCATCATCGAAGGCTACGAAAACCGACCGGATATCCATTATTCCGATAAAGAGGATCGGGCCTATTACGCTCCAATGGCTGACATGATCTCCGTTCCGGATAAGAAGTATTTCACAAATTCTTCTTCCTTTTACCGGACCTTGTTCCATGAACTTGGCCATTCAACAGGTCATCCAAAAAGACTCAATCGCTATGACGGAATGTCGAACAGCTTTGGCGATATACCTTATTCCAAAGAGGAACTGGTAGCTGAGCTTTGTTCTTCATTCCTGGCCGGTATTGCACACCTTGACCTGGATATCCGTAACTCAGCCGCATATATCAAAGGCTGGGCTTCGGCTCTCCGGGACAATCAGAAATGGGTCATGTGGGCTGCAGCAAGAGCAGAGAAAGCTGCCGACCATATCCTGGGCAATGCTTCTTCTTCTGCTGTCTCAGAAGAAAAATCAACCGCAGAAGTAGTGAGTGAGGTTCCAGTTCTTGAGCCAGTCCTGGAAGATCTACCCTTTTAACTTAAAAAACAATCAAGTCAGCCGACCCGGGAAACCGGGCCGGCCTTTTTTATGGTCGTATACTCCCTGATGGCTTTTTTCTTTTCTATCTGGACAAAGTAAAAAGCTCGAAGCAAAAAAGAAACCCTTTACCGGGCTGCTTTTTGGAAGTCAGTAAAAAGCAAGCAAAAATCCCACGCACTATTACTCAAAATTTGCAGCAAAGTTAAACTCATGAAAATGTTGTTTCGCTAAGAGTGACCGCCTTAAGGCACTATCACCCGTTGGGGTCATTCAGATTTTGAAGTAAAAATCTGACCTGACCTCTTGCTTAAAATTTTCATTCCGTTTTGTTATCTCAGCATAAATTTTTTCTTAAAACCATGGCGAGCCAGATGCCAAAAAAAGTCCGTAGGGCAGCGGCAATACAAATGACAATTATTACCGCACCAGTAAAGAAGACCAACGGAAAAGCAACACCAACTGAAGAAAAGGCTGTCGTTGCTGCAATGAAAACGGTTATCAGTCCGGAAACACCCAAGACCGAAGAAAAAGCTCCGATTGCCAAGGTTGATCCCGAAAAGCTAATCATTCCCGCTCCCGAGGCAAAGAAGGAAATGACCATGATGGAAAAGATTCTCAAGGTCGAAAACCTTCAGCTTGTCGTAGAGAAAAGGGCCAAACTGGTCCAGACCCGCTCAGAGCTGGAACGTTTCCAGATTTCATCAAATGATTTCAACTGCACAATGAGGCTGAATGATTCAGACGGAAATGTCTTCACCACAAGCTTCACCCCTGGAATCAAGAAAGTCATTGATTTTCTTAAATCATCGTTCGATGCAAGTATCACGGATGTAGAGAATAAGATCACTTTCTAAAACCTTTGGTCTCATTCACCAGAATCAGGGTTCCGGTGAAAGCCGGAACCTTTTTTTATGGTCGTTATACCAGAATGAAAACAGAAAAGGACCACGAATCGTTACAATCAAATACACTTATGGCAATTCAAATGTGTATTTCCATGTCTTTTTAATTCCCGTAGCAGTCTTTGGGAAATAGGTATTACTAAAAGGAAAAATAATATTAATCGGTTTAATTTTAAAATTCCACAAGTAGTAAAATGCAATGCCTAATGTCTGAGGTTTAGTTGATAAGGGGCTCAAATAAATATTTGAATGATCCTGATTTTCTTCGATTATGTCATTGATTACCTGTGCAGTGACAAAAGGGTCAAAAGCAGGTGAGAATTTATCAATTCTTTGACCTATAGAATCTTTTGCCTGATAGATCTTAAGAATGCTTTCTTGATACATATCCGGTTGTAATGACGGAAATCCAAGGATATAATACTTGTTTTTAATTTTTGATTTAAAATTCGAAACCTTAGCAATTAGTTTATCATCATAGCCTGCTGTAATTATCAATAAATCATTATCTGTATTTGGCAATATCATTTCTGAACTGCACCCTTCAATGAGTCTAACTTCATCAATAAAACCAGAAAATGTAGTATCTTCAGCATTTTTATAATGTAGAGGTTCTGTGTAAAGGAAATCAATTTTCTTTACTCCAATCCTGTAAAGATATGTTGTAAAAAAAATTAAATGAGGTCTAATAAATCCAGTAATATCGATACATACTTTTGATGATGCCTGAATGTTTACAGCATTAAATAAGTCCAGAAAACCTTCGTCTTCTCTTAATGAATTACAATTATATATATTTTCCCCAACTAAGTCAATGTGGTAGTGAGGGAAGACAATCCATAATTTGGATTTTGAAATAATCTTGTCAAAAATTATAGTAGTTCTTTCACAAGCATCATACGCTGAAAAGAAAAAATCATAATCTACATTGTGATCAATATTCCCCTTGTCATAGCTAGTTTTATAAAATATTGTGTAGTCCATATTTAATTAAATAAGTTACCAATTTTTGAGATAGGTTCAGAACTAAAATAAGGTGCCTCTAATTGATGTTTGCGCTTTTTATAAACTCCATCGAAGGATTGGTTTTTATCAAAATTAAATATTGCTTCTGCTACCTCAGCGCTTAAATAAAGCGACCCTCTTTCTGCTGTTGGCAAATTCCACTTTGGTGAGAGTATTTTATTAAGTTGATATTTTCTTTCATTTAGTCCAGTATTTCTTTCTTTTCTTCCTTCTTCATCTTCAATAATAAATGCATGCATTTTCATTTCTTCAATGCATTTTAACGCCTCTGAACTTAATTCTTCCGATTTAATATAGAAACAAGATATAGTGGTATCAGTAGGCTTGTCACAAAATCTATGAAGCATAAAATAATCAGTCAAATTTTTTATTGCATTATAAACTTTTTTCCCATCTTCTCCAATAAGTTCAGCATCTTTATAAAACCATTCAGCCGTATCAAAGACTGCTAAATACTGTGAATCCAAACTGAATTTTCCACCATCTTCAAGTGGCTTCTCACCTCTTATTCTTGCATATTCGACAGCTTTTTTTAGTATAAGAATAAAACTTCTAGGATTCCCTTGTGATAATTCAATAAACTTCCTTATTCCTGCATATTCAGTATTTTTTACATTATTTTCCTTTGTTAATTGTGCGATTAAGTCCTTTTTTCTTTTATCAACAATCTCATTAAAATAATTCTTTTTGCCTTCTAAAAAATCACTAAATTCAATATTTATTTTCCTTAATAATCCCTCAAAAGTAGCCTTACCTCGTTTTGACCAAAGTTTATACAGATAAAACAATTTATACTTTTGATAAAGTGGATTGTTTTCTGCATTCAGTGTAATTTGATTGACGATGAAATCAATACCATCCACAGCTTTTAAATCTAAAGATAACCCATTTTCCAAACCCAACTTCAATTTACTTCTTAGATCTTTTAAATGTCTGAATTCCTTATTTGAATTCTTTTCAATAATTTCATTTAATATTTTTGCTTCACTATAACCTTCAAATTTAGCGCAAAAATTGGTATTTATCTGGTCTGGATTTACGATCAATCCTTTAGATTCATAATATTTATATAATCTATTAGTATAGAGTTTTTCTGCAAATTGTTTATATATTTCTTCATTATTTCTAATCAAAACATCTAAATCAATTTCTTGAAACTCTGAACCTGATTTCATTTCTTGTCCTGACTTTGTATTCCGAGTTGTATAACCAAATCTTCTTGCCCCAACCCAAAAAGTAACAGGTATGATTTTATCCCATACTAGTGAATTAATAAATATCTTTTGCCATTCAAAAAGCTTTTCATATTCATCAAATATGTAAATAAATTTAACCCCATCAAAATCAATTATTGATGTTGATAAGCATTCTGGAATCCCAAATAGTAGGTCTCCAGGAGAAAACAATACTTTTATTTCCAAATAATCAAGTTTTCGCGTAAACGCGGCATTTAACACTTGTGAATCAATTTTTCTCCTAAGTTCAGTTAAAAAATCAATGAATTCATCGAAACTTGTAATCCCTTGTATATCTTTATTATTATTAAATAAACGAAGTATTTTTTCAAGTAGTTTTTTGACATCGTCATCTGGCAATTTGAGTAAAAATATTATTTCCTTTAGAGTTCGTAATAAATTATCTGAAATATAAAGTTCAAAATAGTACTCAAAGACACTTTTCCACTCAGATTCATCAATACCCTTATCTCTAAACCTACTTGAGTTTAACCCATGTAGAACTGAATACAGGCCAATATATTTATCCTTACTCAATATATCGTAGACATTATTTTTATTTCTTATCTTCTGCAATGGGAAACTAAAATATCTTAATATGTGTGTTTTACCACATCCCTTACCCCCAATCAAATACTTTGGTAAGTATTCACTGGGATTTAATATCGAGTCTATAGAAACATTTTCCTTGGTATTAAAATCGACCCAATATTCATTAATCTGAAAATCTGAGAATTCGGTAGCTTTTGTGACACTGAATGGGTTATCTAATTCGTTTGTCATACCTAATATAGTTTATTGTGTCTTTTAAAAATTGCTTTCCACCCATTTAATTCACTCCAAAATATTGGCAAGGAGTTATCTGGTGTATTATGATATAAGCCGAGCAATAATTCGCAATTCCCCCACCCTAAAGGTAAACTCGAAAGATTTGTTCCGTATTTTACTGCCGTATCCTTTGAAAATATTCTATCAATCTTTTCATCTGGGGAAATCTTGTAATATCTTGATTCTTTAGAAAAAGCTTTAAATGTTTCATCAATTATGAAAACAGATTCAACAATATTAAAAACATTTAAATTTCTAACTACATCTATTCCAGTTTCAGTTCCAAAAAGCATTAAATAATTAACCTCTATATCGGGATCCTGGAATTTAATGTTCTCGACAACCTGTTTTAAATATCCTTTCGCCTGACTACCGCTCCCACAAAAGTCATCTATAAAAACGTATCTTTTTATTCTTCTATCCGCTATTTCACTTTTTAAATATGTTCTTTGAACTTTGCAAATTCGTTTCTCTGAAATTTTCATTGTAGTGAAGATGTCACTGGTATTTATAAAATACTCCTTTGATAAGTTACATTCTTGTCTTAAATAATATAGAAGATGGACACCGCTTTCAGAAGGATTTCCTACACCTAGAAATCTTGTGGCATCCAATTCTTTTTGAAACTCGACATTGATAAAACCTATATCTGTTGTATCATTATTAAATTTTCTGATTGATGCAACAATTGGATATTTATACAAATCACGATAGAGGGATAAAAGAAGATTACGCAATTCATTATTCCCAAAATACATAAATTTCGAAAGGAGGTAGAGCATATTAATCCTTTCAATTTCAATAAGTCCTAAGTCGCCTATTGAAAAGTTATTAAGCCATTCCTCAGTTTGATTAATTCCTTCCCTCCACTTTTCTCTCCATATAGTTTGATAGTATGCATAAATTTTATTTACCAATTTATCGTAAAGGGGTAAGGAATCAACGTTTTTCATTTTACTCATATTTCTGAAACACTAAAATCCATTCCCGTGAAATAATATCAGCTGTCTTATTCCTTTTAGTCATTAATCCATAGGATTTAATATCATCTATAAGTTTAAATTTCAAAATTAAACCCTTTGAAATCAAGTATTCCGTGAGATATTCTTGAGTGTTAAATTCCGTATTACAAACTTTATTATTTCCTAATATCAATATTAAATATCCACCTTTCTTAAGCACTCTTGTCATTTCGTCTAAGGCAGACTTCATTTCGATTAAGTAATTGAAAACAATGCTTGCCCTTACTGGATTAATATTCCTAATTTTGTTTATTAAAATGTCAGCGGGTTTAATTCCTGTTAATGAAATTGACAAATCGGATTTCCTAAAATTCTCTCGGCCAATAATAACCTTATCTAATAATAGCAATTCATTTGATTTTGCAAGTTCTGTCCAGCCAAGGTTTAGACTTGATGCTCTTATGTATTTTTGAGCCCCAGCGTAAGGAGGTGAAGTTATCACTAGTTGAATTGAATCGTTCTTTAAAACAGTATCACTATCAATACCATCCGATAATTTTCGGGCGTCTTTCGCTATAATCCTAGCATTACAACCATTAATATCTACTGTCTCAAATTCTTTAAATCTATTTATATTTTCTTTAGCTATTTCGCAAAACTTTTCAGTTACATCAATTTCTTCTAAATATTTTAGTCTGTTGTTAACTTTATTTTTCTCTTGACTGTTAGTTTTATATCGATTTGGATTCAATTTAACTGGAACAGAAACACGTTGGTCAGCGTAGCTAACCTTTTTAACGCAATTAGAAAATGATACCATCATGAATTTCCTAATCGAATCATTCTCAATTTCATTAATTGTAGTTAATACTTTCGCAAGCAGAATTTGTGTTCTTTTAGGGAACCAATAATCACAATTAATAACGTCGGGGATATCAACATCTTTGTTTTTTCGATATGATATCTTTATGTTACTTAATTCTACTTCTAAGAGTTTGGTATCTAATTTTGTAACTTTTACCTCAGAAATCAATCTTGCCAATGGATTAGCGTCAGCTCCAAATGCATTTCTATGTGCAAGTAAACTTTCTAATAGTACAGTTCCACTCCCATTAAAGGGATCAAGAATATAATCATCTACTTTTGAAAATATCGTGTTGTTTAGAAAGAAATAGGGAATATGAACTAATAATTTTGCTGGGTATGAATGAATAAGATGTGTGTATCTGTCAATATTTTTTATTTCGGGTAGTAAATTTCTAAAGCTAACCTCAATTGGTCGACCGTTCATTGAGAAATGTTCAATAAACCCTTGAATTATCTTATCATTTCTACTTGAAATTTCCTTAATTTTCACTTATATTCAAATTGCTATTGGTGCTTTTATTGAAGGGTATGGGTCATACCCTTCAATCTTAAAATCCTCATATTTAAAAGAAAATATATCCTTTACGTTCTCATTAATATAAATTCTAGGGAAAGGTCTTGGTTTTCTACTTAGTTGTAATTCAACTTGTTTTAAATGGTTAAGATATATGTGGGCATCTCCAAAAGTATGAATAAACTCGTACGGTTCTAAATCGCAGACCTGAGCTACCATCATTGTGAGTAAAGCATAAGAGGCAATATTAAAGGGTACACCTAAAAATAAATCTGCACTTCTTTGATACATTTGACAAGATAATCTCTTGCCTGCCACGTAAAATTGAAAAATAACATGGCACGGTGGTAAACGCATCTCATCAATATCAGCAACATTCCATGCACTGACAATAATCCTTCTTGAATTTGGATTGTTTTTTAGCGTTTTTATGATTTGGGTAATCTGATCAATATGGTCTCCATTTGGTTTGGGCCAATTTCTCCATTGGTATCCATAAATAGGACCTAAGGATCCATTCTCATCAGCCCATTCATCCCAAATAGTTACACCATGGTCCTTTAAATATTTAATGTTAGTCTCTCCATTTAGAAACCAAAGTAGTTCGTAAATAATGGATTTTAAATGTATTCTCTTTGTAGTAATTAAGGGAAAACCGTCCTGAAGATTAAATCTCATTTGATATCCAAAAGTGCTTATAGTACCTACTCCGGTCCGATCAGATTTCCTGATACCATTTTTACTAACAAATTCAAGTAGATTTTCGTACTGACTCATCCTGGCAATGATTTGTAAATCGCAAAGATAAGGTTTTAGATCCTGGATTCCATAAGTAAAACTATCATTTTTGATGTTCGCTTATTGGTTTAAGCATCAGACAAATCACTTGTCCTGATAATCAATGCCTTGCCAAAATAGTTTGTTCTCTAGTATAGATTTCATACCTCATTATTAATTATTGTTTTTTGGTTAAGCAAAAAATCAATAATTTCGAAAATAAATTCGCGACTACGCTTCTGGCTGACTGCAAATAATTTGGGACTTATAACCTTATGGAAAAACTCGCTTTAAATAAACTTGAACAACAACTTTCTAAGGCAGCGTGGATTTTAAAAGGCCCAGTGGATGCGGCTGATTTTAAAATCTATATTTTCCCTCTTCTATTCTTTAAAAGGATGTCCGATGTTTATGACGAAGAATTCCGGCAGGCATTGGAAGAATCATCCGGAGATTCCAATTATGCATCTTTGCCGGAATTTCACCGATTCATTATTCCTGAAGGATATCATTGGAAGGATGTCCGACAGGTTACTGTGAATGTTGGCAATGCATTGCAAACGGCTTTCCGGGAAATTGAGAAATCCAATCCCGACAAATTATATGGCATTTTCGGGGATGCTCCATGGACAAACAAAGAAAAACTCCCGGATTCACTGCTTATAAATCTGATCGAACATTTTTCTTCTTATAACCTTTCTAACGAATCGGTTGATCTGGATATCCTTGGACAATCGTATGAATATCTTATCAAGCAGTTTGCTGACCTGACCAATAAAAAGGCAGGTGAATTTTACACACCTCGTTCTGTTGTTCATTTGATGGGACTTATTATCGATGCGAAGGAAGGGGAATCCATTTATGATCCAGCTTGTGGTACTGGTGGTATGTTGCTGGAATGCATCAATCATCTCCGTTCAACCGGAAATGATTATCGCACCCTGAAAATGTTCGGACAGGAGAAAAATCTAACAACGTCCGCAATTTCAAGGATCAATATGTTCCTTCATGGCATTGAAGACTTCCAGATAATCCGTGGAGATACACTTCGTCATCCCGCTTTTTTGGAAAATGACCGGCTTCGCCAATTTGATTGTGTAATTGCCAATCCTCCTTTCTCCTTGAAAGAATGGGGTGCGGAAGCCTGGTTGAATGACCCTTATGGTCGTAATATCGCCGGAGTTCCTCCAAAAGGGAATGGGGATATGGCATGGGTTCAGCACATGATCCGGTCGATGAAGCCAGTAACTGGACGAATGGCAGTGGTTTTGCCACCTGGCCCGTTATATCGTAAAGGTTCAGAAGGAAGAATCCGTCAGGCAATTCTTGAATTGGATTTGCTGGAAGCGGTTATCGGTCTAGGTCCGAATATCTTCTATGGAACTCCGTTGGCAGCATGTGTACTTGTATTCAGAGCCAAAAAACCTGACAACAGGAAAGACAAAGTCATAATCATCGATGCTTCTGACCAGATCAGGGTTGGCCGTGCGCAAAATTTCCTCGAAAAAGAACATGTTGATAAGATTTTCAATTGGTATAGAGATTACAATAATGTTGAAAATCATGTTCGAGTTGTGAATCATGAGGAAATCCAGAGGAAAGATTATAACCTTAACCTTCCGCTTTACATTGAAAAGAAACAAGATAATAACTTACCAAGCTTGGAAGAAGCACTTACTCAATTGGAAGAAGCAGGTAATGAAGCATGGAAGGCCGAAGATAAATTCAAACATATACTAAAACAATTTGATCTACTAGTCGAATGAACCAACAACAACTGGAAAAATATCTATGGGGTGCAGCCACCTACCTGCGTGGCCACATTGATGCCGGCGACTATAAGCAATTCATATTCCCTTTGCTTTTTTTTAAACGACTCTGTGATGTATATGACGAAGAGTATGAACAAGCACTTCTGGAGAGCAATGGTGATCTAGATTTTGCATCTTTTGCAGAAAATCATCGTTTCCAGATACCTGCAGGTACCCACTGGAAAGATGTGAGGACTGTTACCCGGAATGTCGGACAGACATTGCAGATTGCCATGAGGGAACTGGAAAAAGCCAATCCTGACCAGTTATTCGGGATTTTTGGCGATGCTTCCTGGACGAACAAAGAGCGATTAAGTGACGAAACCCTTGTTAACCTTGTCGAACACTTTTCCCGACATAACCTGAGTATTCAGAATGTACCTCAGGATGAATTGGGTAATGCCTATGAGTATCTGATCAAGCAGTTTGCCGATGACAGTGGCCATACAGCGGCAGAGTTTTATACCAACCGCACGGTGGTGAGGCTGATGACACTGATAGCCGATCCTCAACCCGGCGAAAGCGTTTATGATCCAACCTGCGGCTCAGGGGGACTTTTGCTGAATTGTGCCCTGCAATTGAAGACAACAGGAAAAGAATACCGCACATTGAAACTTTTCGGACAGGAGATCAACCTCATCACCTCCTCCATAGCCCGGATGAACATGTTTATGCATGGGATTGAGGATTTCCAGGTCGTCCGTGGGAATACACTGACAAACCCGGCATTCCTTGAGAATGACCAACTCAAGCAATTTGATTTAATCCTAGCCAATCCCCCATATAGTATCAAAGCATGGGATCAGAAAGGATTTATGAATGACCCTTATGGAAGGAATATTTGGGGAACTCCTCCACAGGGTACTGCGGATTATGCTTTTCAGCAACATATCCATAAAAGCCTTGGTACAAAGACCGGCCGTTGCGTTGTACTTTGGCCTCATGGTGTGCTCTTCCGTGATGCAGAAGCTGAAATGCGTCGCAAGATGATTGAGAGCGATGTAGTGGATTGTGTGATCGGACTTGGACCAAACCTTTTCTATAACTCTCCAATGGAGAGTTGTCTTTTAATTTGCCGTACACAAAAACCTGAAAACAGAAAAGGAAAAATACTATTTATCAATGCTGTAAAAGAGGTAAAGACGGAAAAAGCGATAAGTTATTTGGAAGAGGAGCATATACAGAAAATCCTGAAAGCCTACCTGGATTTCGCCAATCATGAAACATTTTGCAAGATAGCCTCGGTGGAAGAAGTCCTTAAAAATAAAGGGAGTCTGAATGTTTCGTTGTTTGTTTCAAACGTACAGTATGAAAAAAATGAAAAAAGAGATCTTATCCAGTTAATCGAGGAATGGCAAGCTCAAGCAAATAATCTAAGGGAATCTTTAAAAGCAATATTAACTGAGTTTAAATAATAATAGATGATTGAAGGGATAGATATTCAAAATCTGGATCGAACGAATTGGAAAAAATTTCGATTTGATGAAATCGCCTCAAGTATTACTGAACGTGTTGAACCAAAAGATACACCACTCAATATATACGTTGGTCTTGAACATTTGGATTCAGATACAATTCATATAAGAAGGACAGGAGTTCCTAGCGATGTGGAAGGAACAAAACTAAAATTTTATAAAGATGATGTTATATTTGGTAGACGACGCGCATATCAGCGAAAGGCAGCTCTTGCCAAGGTAGATGGTATTTGTTCAGCACATTCACTGGTGCTTCGCCCGAATTCAAAAGTTATAGATCCACGTTTATTTCCTTTCTTTTTGCATTCCGATCTCTTCATGAATCGCGCTATTGATATTTCGGTTGGTTCACTTTCTCCAACCATTAATTGGGGGACATTGAAACACCAGGAATTTTTTCTTCCACCTATTGTCCCGCAGGCAAAACTAGCAGAATTATTGTGGGCAGCAGATGAAGTTATAGAAAAAGAGATTTTATTATTAGAAGTGCTCGATAAATTGACTTACTGGTAAAAAAAGATTTCCAAACTTTTCATTGCCCTGGGCAGAAAAAAGAATAAAAGATATTGGTTTACTAAATACAAGTAGCGTTGATAAAAAAGTAAAGGAAGGTGAAAAACCTGTAAGGTTAGTAAATTACATGGACGTCTATACAAGTTTTGAAAAAATAATATCCAATGATCTACAATTAATGATGGTAAGTGCTAATGAAAACCAGTTAATAAAAAACCAAGTCAATATTGGCGATGTTCTATTTACACCAAGTTCTGAAACACCTGATGATATTGGACATTCAGCGGTTATTACCGAAACGATGCCAAGTACTTTACATAGTTATCATTTATTAAGACTTTCATTTCATGAAAAAATTGATCTAAACTTTAAAAGATATCTATTCAACAACCCTATTGTACTTCAACACTTTACAACAAGAGCAAAAGGTGTTACAAGGTTTACATTAAGTCTAAATGATCTATATGACACAATTGTTAAATTGCCTCCACTTGACGAACAAAAAGCTATTGCAAGGTTATTATCAGAAATGGATGATAGGATAATTGCAAATAGACAAATAATTGAATTGGCAAAAAGTGTCAAAAAGAGTTTAATAGCCAAAATATTTGAATGATGCAATATCATATTCCTGATCAAACATGGGGTGCCGTTGGGATTGAAGATTATTCTGTCTATTTGGAGCATTATGTTATCAAAGGCTTGTTTCATAAAGCTGTTCCCAAGGATGTGGTTGACAGTTATAAGGTAGCTGAATATATAATGGCTCATTCATACTTCCATTATCCGTTGTATAATGAGGCGTTTTCGAAATTACTTAGAACAATTGAGATGGCTGTAAAGCAGCGATTTGAACAACTTGATATTCCAATCAAAACTCGAAAAGAAACTGCCAATTCAAAAAATACTTTACCTCTAAAGAGTCTTATCAAGTACATCGAGCAGAAGGAGCCTGCAAAAGAACTTGGAAGCGTATTGCATATACTTCGGGAATTAAGGAATTTGTATATGCATCCTGAGACATTTACATACGGTGGTCTCATTTTTAAAAAACCCATCATTCGTACAATTAATGTTTTAAACCCGTTATTTTTGCCTGAAAGAGTCTTTGTAGAAATCAAGAAACAAGTCAAGTCACTTGAAAATAAATTACTTTCATTGGCAACTGGGACTCTGGTGATGGAATACGATAATCAAGTCTTTCCTGTTGAAATGATTAAAATCATTGATGCGGTTGCCTTGGATTCGAAGTGGATTTATTGTTGTTCAATAATTCCTCCAGCAGAGATAATCATTCTCAAAGTTAACGAGCATGGTTATTCCAACCCATACTTATTTACATTGAATATTTTAGATGTCAGCAAAAGAGGATTATCTGCTAATGAGGTTGATAGCAAAAAGGAATTGAAAATATCACAAACTGATGATATCCAAATTAAAGAATTTCTAAGAATAAAATTAGAGACCTATAAAAGGTCCGATGAATTGTTAGTTCAAAATCACACTTTTTTTCAAGATATAGAGATTCGGGAATATCATCAATTATTTCTTTACAACTATCTATATAAAATTAAAGCGGAAGACTATGGTATTCAATGAACTCAATAGTGTAGAGCATTTCATCATCAGGTTACTTTCAGGAGTAAACCTGAATGCTAGTGGTGTTCTAGAACCCGAGGAGACATATAGCGCTTCACTTTGGAAATACGTTTCTGCTGACAACCTGAGAAGGGAGATCACAGAAGTGCTTGTGGAAAAAGAGTTAAAGGAGGCATTGATCCGAATCAATCCGGAAATTGCATCACAACCGGAACGAGCCGAAGAGGTGATCCACAAACTCCGTGCAATCATTATCACAGTGGGTAACGTCGGGCTTGTCCGTGCAAACGAAGATTTCTCAAAATGGCTACGAGGCGAAATGACTATGCCGTTTGGTAAAGACAACGATCATGTACCTGTCAGCCTGATCGATTTCGAGAATCCACTGAACAATACATATATCATTACAAACCAATTCAAGATTCGTACTCGGGAAACGAAGATTCCCGATATTGTTATGCTCATCAATGGGATTCCTGTAGTGGTTGGAGAAGCAAAAACCCCGGTTCGTCCTGCCGTTACATGGCTTGATGGGGCTTTTGATATCCACAATGTTTACGAGAACGCAGTTCCTAACCTCTTTGTACCAAATATTTTCAGTTTTGCAACAGACGGAAGAGAATACCGCTATGGTGCGGTGAGAACTCCTCTTGAATTCTGGTCCCCCTGGCGTCTGGAAGATGAAAAGAATGAACTGGCCTTTTTTGCGGGGCTTCAAGATGCCGGGAATCAGATGAGTAATATGCTGAAACCAAAAACTTTTCTTGACATTCTGCAATACTTCACCATTTATGCTACCAACAATAGCCGAAGAAAAATTAAAATTGTTTCCAGGTATCAACAATA
>JBEKQA010000079.1:0-13929 GCA_049520195.1 Bacteroidales bacterium | reverse complement strand
GTGGTCAATTTGCTCCGGAAAAGAGGTGGTCAGTTTGCTCCGGAAAACAACCGAAAAGTAACCGGTTTATAGGTGGTCAATTTGCTCCGGAATCAGGTGGTCAATTTGACCGGATTCTCCAATTTCTTTCATACTTCTATTTTTTTTACTTTTGTTTAACTATTTTTCACTTTGCAATAATAGTGACAAATAATCACAATGTCAAATATTTTTGAAATTTTTTTTAGAATCAAATGAATTTTATGAAAAAGGTTGATTTATTGCAACAACAAGCAAGAAAATTGTTAGATTATATTTTACGAGGTGATTCAGGTAAGTCATATACACACGCTGAACTAGCTAAGGAAATTGAAGTAGAACGGTCACTTGTTACTCATATGGTAAATGGGAGTAGGGAAATCGAGTTATCAAATATAGAAATGTTGGAAGGAATTGCTGGTTTTGAAATTTTTACAATAAAAAATCCTGAAAAATTGAAAAAAGATGAAAGTATTTTAATGTCTGAAAAAATTGACAAATTTGGTTTTTTTCCAATACTCATTCAAAAAATAAAATCGACAATCGAGGGTGAATACCCAAAAATAAGAGTTGAAACCAGATATACTAATCACTATGTGAGTCTAAATATTTTCGGAGATATAGTAAAAGAGAGACTTCACAAAAACAATCTTCATCTGCTTTTCTTTAAGTATATTGAAATTAAAGGTGATCCTATATTTCAAATTGAATATATGATTTCCGATACTCTATTACAAAGTTCTATTTCAAATTTACCGTGGTTCACCGATTTTCTAAAGTCATATAAACCGGACAATGTTAGTGTGACTGACTTTATTAATGGAAAAGCAATAATCAATAGGAATAGACCTGTATATAAATTTAAGGAGTTATCAGATCCTGAAATTGAATCCCTTGCTGATTTATCTTTGGCTATTTTTGAAATTCAATGTGGACTATTCAAATAAAAGTTCTTTCTGGATACCCATTTTTCTTCAACCGAATTCAACCGATTACTCACCCCTTCAAAACCTCGTTCAACCGAGTTAATCTGAGTACTTTGGACTGTTTTATGAGACAATTCCGAGACAATTTACTACAAACCCACTGTAATGATATTGGTTTACAGTGGGTTAGATGTGGTTTGGGGTCTCCCCGGCAGGGCTCGAACCTGCGACCCATTGATTAAGAGTCAATTGCTCTACCAACTGAGCTACGGAGAGGTTTCGGGCGGCAAAGGTAGAAACTTTTTGCGTATTTTAAAACTTCAGGAAATATTTTACCTTTGTGAAAGAAAGGCAGGCAATAGGTAATAATATGAAAACCCCCACCAAATCAGCCCTTAACGTAATGCTTGGCATCGACCAACCTTCTCAGATCAACGAGGAAGCGGTAAGGAAATTAAGGTCGGGAAGACACAAAACGTTGAGCGTTGAAGAGTTTGTGAACGGTATCAGGGAAGGTAACCGGACTATCCTCAGCAAGGCTATTACACTTGTGGAGAGTTCCTTGCATCAGCACCAGGAGAAGGCCCAGGAGATTATTGCTGAATGCCTGAAGATCAGACAATCCCTGGCTACAAGTTTCGGTGGGCAGTTCCCAGCATCGAGCATTCGTATCGGGATCACCGGGGTTCCCGGGGTAGGTAAGAGCACATTCATTGAGGCCCTGGGCAAATATCTTACTGCCAGCGGCCATAAGCTTGCTGTATTGGCTATTGACCCAAGCAGCAGTCGTTCAAAGGGCAGCATCCTTGGCGATAAAACCCGCATGGAAGAGCTCGCCACCGATGCCAATGCCTTCATACGGCCATCACCCTCGGCAGGCTCACTCGGTGGTGTCGCCCGGAAGACCCGCGAAACGATCATACTTTGTGAAGCGGCTGGTTTCGATGTGATCCTGGTAGAGACGGTGGGTGTGGGTCAATCTGAGACTGCTGTTCATTCAATGGTTGATTTCTTCCTCTTACTGATGCTGGCAGGAGCCGGAGATGAGCTGCAGGGGATTAAGCGAGGTATCATCGAAATGGCGGATGCCATCTTCATTAATAAGGCTGATGGCGATAATATCGACAAAGCATGCCTGGCCAAAGCAGAATATTCCAACGCACTTCATCTTTTCCCTCCCCCCGAATCGGGATGGATACCGGTAGTTGAGACCTGCTCGGCAAAGACAAGGGAAGGAATCTTCACCGTGTGGGATACCATACAGGATTTTTGCACTTATACCAAGGCAAAAGGGTATTTCACGTATCGCCGGATGGAGCAGGACCGGCAGGTGCTGATCGAGACCATTGAGGAATCGCTGAAATCAAGCTTCTATAACCGGAAGGATATCGTGCATGAGCTTAAAAGACTTGAGATTGAGGTGATTGCCGGGAGAATAAGTCCTTACCTGGCAGCAAAGGAACTTTTGGAGAGGTATCATGGGGGTTGTTTAAAATAAAGCCTAACGGGCTTTCTGCCTTCCCTAATCAATTGTCATACACATATATAAGAATCAGAATTTGGCGGAATTGCAAATTCCGCCCAGCTCAGGGAAAAATACTTTGTCACTCTGTTACTCTGTTACTCTGTTACTCAAAACAGCCTGTCGTCTTATCCTTTAGGTAAATAACAGAAGGATCGCTTTTTAAGTAATCCGGACAGTACTGTCTGCTTGCGTTTACAACGACGATCGTACATTTTTGAGAATTGCTCTTTATTTCGAGATACTGATGGTAGTCGGGAATAAAATTATAGGCAGTAAAATGGGTATAAAACATACAGTCGATGTATGATCTGCCCCGTAAATTAAAGATTGCACTGTTGTCGGGGAGGGTTTTATTCCATTTTATAAAAATATCTTTGTTTTTGATTATCGTATTCATGCACGGATCATTCTCTTCCGGGGCCCTATGCTTCTTATCTATTGCCAGAGGCTGAAAGTTAAAGATAAAAATGATAAGGAGAAAAATGAAGCTGAGCAATTTTTTATAGAAAGACCCGATCTTTATTTTATCTGCCTTCCACAAAACAAAATCAATAAGACATCCCATCCAGATGAGCAACGGCATCGTTACAACGAATGGATAACTGATCATTTTCGTTTTAGAAATAGAATAAAAAAGATATACCACGACTGGCAGAGAGATGAATGAGATTTTGAGATTGTTCTTTGATTTACTCTTTAAGATAAAAAAGATCAAGCCCAATGGAATGAATATCATCGACAAAAACCCATAGTAATACTGGAGATTGGAAAGATAATACCACCAGGGGCCCTGATGTCCTTCGACGACTCTGACAAAGTGATCCGCACTTAATCTATATTCCTCTGCGGCTTCTGCCGGGTAATTCCTTAAAATATAGATCTGCCATGGCGCAACGACAATACAGCTAATTATTAATGATAACAGAAGATAGAAATACTGGGATTTTTGCTTCCTTAAATTTTTGTCAAGAATGATGTATAAAAACCAACCCCAGAAGATCAGTAAACCGACAAGCCATTTGGTCAGTATCGCAAAACCGCTAAAAACCCCGATCAATAGTAACCATATCTTCTTTCCTGAGGAAATAAATTCCAGCCAGGCCCAGATACTTGCAGATACATAGAAAAGGAAAACCACATCATTTTGATCATTTCCTTTGTAACCGGATACTAATTCGAATAAATAATTGCAGGACGCCAATAAAAAAGCAGCATAATAACCTACCTTTTCATTCACGAGAATCTTACCGGATCTGTAAAAAATGATAACTAAGAAACTGCTGAGTAAAACACCTGGAAAACGGACTGCATACTCTGAAATTCCAAATAATTTATAACTGAAACAAATTTGCCAGAGGAAGAGGGGCTGCTTGTGGAGCCAGATGCCCGATCTGTCCCACATACTTGATTTTATGGTTACTACCGTGTTTTCGTATAATGTTGGTTTCAAAGGATGCATAAGGAGATTCTTTGCCACCAATGCATGGAACCGCTCATCCCACAGATGCAGAAAGGGATCGATGACAGCAGCAAACATGAAGATAAAAAAAGCAGCAAGAAATAAGAAAAAAACAGATAGCCTGGTACGGCCTGAATGTTTGTAAAATAAACTTAAAAAAAGAAAAATTGCTCCCAGAAAGATGAATATCCATTTAATCGGGAAAAGTACTTCATTATAAAAATGCATAATCTGTTACTCCGGCTTTGTGTCTTTACACATTGATATCACAAATATATACATTATTTCATCATGGAAAATTCTTTTGATAATGGCAAAACAAGGAAGGGTCTTTAGTTGTGACCCTCTGTGGTGGGTTTTGGGAAAATCAACGAAAGCAATATAAACACAGAAAGTATTCCAATTATGATTTCTAGGGAGTGACGAGTTGAGATAGTGAGCTGTAGGATCATCTTGATTCCTATAAATGAGAGCAGGCAGGCGAGTCCAAGTTTGAGGTAATGGAAACGATTCATGACATTCATCACGAGGAAGAAGAGTGCACGTAATCCCAGGATGGCTGAGATGTTTGAGAAGAAAACAATGAGGGGATCGCGGGTAACCGAGAATACAGCCGGGACTGAGTCGACGGCGAAGAGTACATCGGAGAACTCAATGACGATGAGCACGATAAGCAGCGGGGTAATGAATATTTTCTTTTTCTCCCTGATCCAGAAGCGCTGGCCGGGTTTTTCATGGGTTACAGGAAACAGCCGGGAGACGAACCGGACAACAGGATGATGTTGAGTATCAATCTTCTCATCTTTCTTTCCTGAAAAGAACTCCCACCCCAGTTTGCCACCAAGATAGACCAGGATGAGGCCAAAGACGATCATGATCCATTCAAAACGCTGAATCAGAGCGCTTGCCACGAAGATGAAGAGAAACCGCATGATGATGGCGCCAAGGATCCCCCAGAAGAGCACCCTGTGAAAGAAGCGCTGCTCGATGTTGAAAGAGAGGAAGATCATAATGATAACGAAGATATTATCCACAGAAAGAGAGTATTCTATGAGATATCCTGTGAGATATTCGAGCGAGAGGTTGTGGTTGTAATTTCCGATAGCTTTTTGCAAATCGGAATTCACGATATTGATGGGATGATGATAACGGGTAATAAGCGCCTGGATATCATCCTTGCTATGGATTCCGTGCAACTGATCCCCGAAGAACCTGAGCAAAAAGTAGAATATTAAGGCCAGTCCTACCCAGAAAATGGTCCACAGCAATGCCTCCCTGAAGGAAAGAGAATGACTTTTCCGGTGAATAAATCCCAGGTCGACACTGAGCATCAGGATGATCACCACAAGGAAGCCGGTGAAGGCAATTATTTCATGTGCCCCTCTGAGCATAACCGGATTATCAAAATTATTAAAGGCAAAAGGTCAAAATTAGTAAAATTACAGCGCCCGGAACTCCGCGTTGCAAAGAAATTATTACTTTTGCGTCCATTCATCCTCAAATCAATTTATTATAAATTCATTAAATCATCAACAGAACTCTAATGGACAATATTCGTTTTAAAGCGCTGGAGATTTCACTTCAGCGGCAGGGTAAAGAGGTACCCTCACGTGGAGATAAAGCATCAAAATATTTTGGTGAACTGACCTTCAATAAAGCTGCAATGAAAGAGTACCTCACTCCGGAGGCCTATAAGCAGGTAATGAATTCGATCGAGACCGGTGAAAAGATAGACCGTAAGATCACCGACCAGGTGGCAGCCGGCATGAAGGCCTGGGCCATCGCTCACGGAGCAAAGAATTATACGCACTGGTTTTTCCCGCTGGCAGGCGTCACTGCAGAAAAACATGATGCATTTGTTGATCCTATTGAAGGAGGAGAAGGAATTGAAGTCTTCAAGGGTAGCCACCTGTCACAGCAGGAGCCCGATGCCTCCAGTTTCCCGAGCGGCGGGATGAGATCGACTTTCGAGGCACGCGGTTATACGGCCTGGGATCCTACCTCCCCTGCCTTTATTATTGACAAGACACTGTGCATTCCTACCATATTTGTTTCCTATACCGGTGAAGCGCTGGATTTTAAGACCCCTTTGTTAAAAACTCTTTCGGATATTGATAAAACTGCCGTTGCAGTTTGTAAGTATTTTGATAAAAACGTGACTAAGGTTCATGCAACTTTGGGCTGGGAACAGGAATATTTTCTTGCCGATACCGCATTATTTTCTGCCCGTCCGGATCTCATACTTACCGGCAGAACACTCATAGGGGGAAACTCTCCCAAGAATCAACAGCTTGAAGACCATTACCTTGGAACCATTCCACAGCGGGTCATCGCCTTTATGCAGGAACTTGAAATTGAAGCCCATCGCCTGGGTATACCTGTCAAGACACGCCATAATGAGGTCGCTCCCAATCAGTTTGAATGTGCCCCGGTATTTGAAGAAGCAAACGTTTCAGTTGATCATAACCAGCTGATCATGAGACTGATGGATATTGTGGCCAAGCGTCATAATTTCACAGTCCTCTTTCATGAAAAGCCCTATAATGGTATCAATGGTTCAGGGAAACATAATAACTGGTCGCTTGCAACCAACACATATGAAAACCTGCTTTCACCCGGCAAGACCAAGGAGCAGAACCTGCGTTTCATGACCTTTGTTGTGAATATTATCAAGGCTGTGCATGATAATGCCGAGCTGATCCGCGCTATTATCGCATCACCCGGAAATGATCACCGTCTGGGTGCTAATGAAGCTCCACCTGCAATCATTTCTATCTTCCTTGGAACACAGCTTACCAAAATGCTGAATGTAATCGAAAAGAGTCAGAATAATTATTCTATACCTGCAGGAGACAAGCCATCTCATTTGTTCGAGCATCTTCCAAGGATCCCGGAGATACTTGTTGATGAAACTGATAGGAACCGGACATCTCCGTTTGCCTTTACCGGAAATAAATTTGAGTTCCGTGCCGTGGGCAGTTCACAGACTTGTGCACCGGCTATGATCGTTCTGAACCTGATCCTAGCGGAACAACTTCAGATCTTCATGAAAGATGTCGATGCCCTGATCGGGAAAAAGGTTCAAAAGGAAGAAGCAATTTTAAAGGTCCTTAAAAAGTATATCGGGGAATCAAAGAACATTCTCTTTGAAGGCAATAATTATAGTGAAGATTGGGTTAAAGAAGCCGCTAAAAGAGGATTGTGCAATGACTCAACCACTCCGACCGCACTGAAGGCCCTGATATCAAAGAAAACGCTGCACCTGTTTGAGCATCATCATATTTTAAGTGAACGGGAAATGGAAGCGCGTCATGAGATCCACCTTGAAGATTATACCAAAAAGGTTGAGATTGAATCAAAGGTGCTTGAAGAACTTGTCAAGAACCAGGTTATACCTGCAGCAATGAAATACCTTAACCTGCTATGCGAAAGCTTGCAGAAACAGAAAGAGGTAATGGATAAAGAGATCTTCTCGAAGATATCGGCTACACAGAAAGAATCAATTGCAGAGATCGCAGGGCATATTTCTTCTCTTAAATCATTAACAGATGAAATGATGACAAGAAGAAATTCGGTCAACAAGATTGAAAATGTTGAGAAGCGCGCATTTGCTTATTGCGACAAGATCTTCTCCATGTTTGCTAAGATAAGAGCCCATGCCGATGATCTTGAACTTCTCATTGCAGATGACCTCTGGCCATTACCCAAGTACAGGGAATTGCTGTTCATCAGGTAAAACAGGCTCAGGTTATGATGAATAATATCTTGGTACTGTTAGCTGATTACCAAAAACTTAATATAGTGCTTATGACAATGTGTCATAGGATTTTACGATCACATGACATATTGTCGGTCAAATAGATTAACAATTGGATTGGTATAAAAATTGATCCATGATAGTCAAAATTCAAAATTTAATTTAAAGTATGGAGGATTGAATTATGAGTATCATAAGATTTAACAGACCGAACACCTTATCAGATGTCTTTCAGAACTTTTTCGACACCGATTTTGTCGATCACTTCAACCGTAAAGGGTTAGACCCTGCTGCCAACATCCTGGAACACCCTGATTCATTTGAGTTGGATCTTGCTGCCCCCGGATTAAAGAAAGAGGATTTCAAGATTGAACTCGAAAATAATATCCTGACCATTTCTTCAGAAGTAAAAGACGAGCAAGAAGAAGAAGCCAAGAATTACACCCGCAGAGAATTCCATTATAGCTCATTCAGCAGATCATTTACACTTCCCCGCATTGTTGAGTTTGAAAAGATCAAAGCCGATTATGAAAACGGCATTCTGAAACTCATACTTCCAAAGAAAGCAGAAGCACGGGTTGACATTAAAAAAGAGATCAAGATCTCATAACTATCTGTAGATAAGGCATAAAAGTAAGGCTGTCCCGATATCGGGACAGCCTTCTTTTTTTCTGATTTCAGCTAATCTGAAATTTCTTTACTTTTGCCCTCCCATGACTGACAAATGAACCGTAACCTTAAGTCTCACCTGGCCCTGTTGCTAGTTTCACTAATCTTCGGGATGCATTACATGATCGCGAAGAGCCTGATGCCATTGCCATTGACGCCGATGCAACTCCTCTTCATGCGATCATTCGGGGGAGTACTTATGTTCTGGATCTTCCAGAATTGGTTCATCCGTGAGAAAGTGGCTGGTAAAGATCTGCTGATGCTTGCTTTATGCGGCCTTTTCGGATTTGCAGCGAACCAGGCCCTGTTTTATGAAGGCCTGAACCTTACGACCCCGGTAGATGCTTCGATCATACATGTGACCAACCCGATATTCGTGCTGATCTTTGCGAGCATCCTGATCCATGAAAAAGTAACGGCAATTAAGGTCGTTGGGATCGCACTTGGGGCAGGGGGAGCGTTAATCCTGATCCTTTACGGCAAGATCGTAAGTATGGGGACAAATTCATTTAAGGGTAATATCCTTGTGATGCTCAACATGCTGAGTTATGCGATGTACCTCGTTCTGATAAAGCCCATGGTAAAGAAATATCATACCATGACGATCCTAAAATGGGTCTCTTTTTTCGGGCTACTTTTCATGTTACCCTTTACCCTCACTGGAGTTATGAGTATTCACCTGGAAGCTCTGACGATCAGGGCATGGCTGGGCATTGGCTATATCATTGTTCTGAACACTTTCCTTGCTTACATTCTGATCAATTTCGCCCTGAAGACTGTAGAAGCGAGCATGGTGAGCTTTTATACTTACCTGCAGCCGGTAGTGGCCTCAATAATGTCGGTTTCACTTGGAGCAGAAGCAATTACTATTCCAAAGATAATTGCTGCCCTGCTTATTTTCGGGGGTGTATTTTTAGTAAACCGGGCAAATAAAACTTCTTCTCTGCTACTCAAAGCAGATGTCTGAACGGGATGAGAAGGGCCTCGAATATTTTTTCAATTAACGGCCGGTCAGCCCACATTTTATAATTAAATGCCTCAGAGTTACTTAGCGTTCCCTGCAGGTGTTCCTGAAGCTGGTTTAATACCTCCGGCTCTTTTCCTATTAATGCAATTTCATACTGATACCGGAAACTTCTGTAATCAAAATTCGCAGAGGTGATGGAAAAGATTTTATTATCAATTACCATCAGTTTGGCATGAAGATTATTCGGCATGAAGAACAGCATATTCACATTGTTCTTCGAAAGCATACCCAAGTACCTGTTCCTTAGGATATCGATCATCCTGACATCCGAATGCTTCGGCATGATCACGCATACATTGACTCCCCGCTTCGCAGCATCCATCAATGCTTTTCTCAATAAAAATCCGGGAAGGAAATAAGGTGTTTCAATAGTTATGGAATGCTGGGCCTTGCGGATCATCTGAACATATTTCTTTTTCATCCGCTGCAGAGGGATTGAAGGCACGTCACGAACAATCTCCCAATCATCCATTTTGAGAGTCCGTGTAAAAGCCAACTTATTTGGGATCAGGTATGGATTTATAGTTTCATAGTTCTGCAGGAAGACTTTTCTGAACTGGACACTTAATTCTCCTTTTATCCGTAAGGCCAATTCCCTCCAGTTCAGATTATAACCCGTGATATTCATCGAGCCGATATAGCTGATCTTATCGTCGATGATAATGATCTTACGATGATCGCGGCGGTGCCCCCTTGTGAAGATATCGGTGTTCAGCTTGATCTTTTCAAAGAACTTTACCTCTCCCCCATGCTTTATCAATCCTTCAAAAAACGAATCGGAAACAGGTCCTCTGCCCCAGGAATCGATCAACAGCTTAACGTGTACACCTTCACGGGCCTTACGTGTTAGCGCATCACGGAATTTCACCCCCATATGATCGTTAGCGAATTTATAGGTCTCCAGGTAAATAAAATTCCTTGCCTGGGCGATGTCGCTGAGCATCACGTTGTAAAACTTCAAAGGATCATCGAGAACCATGTATTCCATGAGGTAAAGTTATAATATTTTTGTGTAAGTTTGCAAAAAAGGTGCTATGATCATTTCCATGACAGGCTATGGTAAAGCCTTAGTTGACTTCCCGGGGAAAAAGCTTCTTATAGAGATCAAGACCCTGAATAACAAAGGGATTGATATTTCTGTAAAATTGCCGGCTGCATTCAGGGAAAAAGAGATGGAAGTCAGGACCCTCCTTTCCCAACGGCTTGAAAGAGGCAAAGTTGAGCTTTTCCTTACCCATGAAAGGCCTTCTGATACAACTACCTATTCCATTGATAAAACTCTATTTACCCAATATTATCATTCCCTGAAGTCGCTTCTATCCGAGTTAAAGGAAGAAAATCAGGAGGGACTCCTGCCCGTGATCCTTAAGATCCCGGATGTTCTGAAAAACGAATTCTCAGAGCTGGAAGAAAACGACTGGGCAGTTATCTCACAAGGTATTGAGAATGCTTTGTCATCAGTTGAAGAATTTCGTTCAAAAGAAGGGTGTACTCTCGAGATTGATCTGAGGAAACGAGTTCATCTGATTCTAACACTTCTGGATTCGATCAAACCTCTTGAAGAAAACCGGATCAAGGACATCAAGGAGAGGATCAGGAGCGGTTTTCAAAACGTCATCAAATCAGACCTGTTGGATAAAGTGCCTGATGAAAACCGGTTTGAGCAGGAATTGATTTATTACATCGAACGTCTTGACATTACAGAAGAAAAAGTCCGTTTGAAGAAACATTGCGATTACTTCTTAGAAACGCTAAGCGAACCTTTGTCACAGGGGAAGAAGCTGGGATTCGTCACACAAGAAATGGGCCGGGAAATCAATACCATCGGTTCAAAAGCGAATGATGCTAGTATCCAGAAGATCGTGATACAGATGAAGGATGAGCTGGAAAAGATAAAAGAACAAATTCTGAATGTCTTATAGCTTTCTTTTTCATTCAGAATGAATTGGGAATGAAGAGAAAAGACAATAACTATGGTCGATAAAGCTGTCATAATATCTGCCCCTTCAGGTGCCGGGAAGACCACCCTGGTAAAAAATCTCACGGCTGCTTTGCCCCAACTCGAGTTTTCCGTATCTGCATGCAGCCGGCAAAAAAGGGATAACGAAACAGATGGAAAGGACTATTATTTTATTACTCCCGGAGTCTTCCGGGAAAAAATAGACCAGGGTGAATTTGTTGAATGGCAGGAAGTTTACCCCGGTTCCTACTATGGCACACTTAAATCGGAACTTGAAAGGATTTGGAATTTGGGGAAGATCCCAATCTTTGATGTTGATGTAGTTGGAGGACTGAATCTTAAGAGGTACTTCGGTGAAAAAGCACTGGCCGTTTTTATCAAGCCACCATCAATCGAAGTCCTCGAATCACGTTTACGGAACAGGGGAACCGAATCGGAAGAAAGTCTGCAGAAAAGAACCGGAAAAGCTGTTATGGAACTAAAATTTGCTGATGATTTTGACCACATTGTTGTTAATGACATACTCAACAAATCAAGCCATGATACAATCAGTTTGGTGAAGGAATTCATCTCCTGAAATAATTCGCAGCCTGCACAATTGTAAATGCAAGCATCTGAATTTTTGAATCTTATGACCGATTTAATGAATAAGGGATCGATAAATAAAACGGGACTTTTTTTCGGATCCTTCAACCCGATCCACCAGGGACACCTGATCATCGCGAATTACATGGTCGAGTATACGGATATCACCCAGGTCTGGTTTATCGTCTCCCCTCATAATCCGTTGAAGGAAAAGGCCACGCTATTGGCAGACCATCACAGGCTGGCTATGGCAATTATTGCAGTTGAAGATGATCCCAGATTCAGGGCATCCAATATTGAATTTCACATTCCCCAGCCTTCTTATACCATTGATACGCTGGCATATCTTTCAGAAAAATACTCTGATAAAGAGTTTGTGCTTATTTGCGGCAGTGATAACCTTCCCTCCTTCTCAAAATGGAGAAATTACGAGGAATTGCTGAACCGGTACCATCTTTATATCTATCCAAGGGCAGAAACCAAACCCAGCCCATTTGACGATCACCCTCATGTCCATTTCACACAAGCGCCACAGATTGAGATCTCATCCAGTTTTATCCGACAGGGCATTAAAGAAGGCAAGAACCTCAGTCATTTTCTACCTGATAAGGTTTGGAAATACATCACGGAGATGCATTTCTATGAATAAATAAGCAGAGTCGGAGTCACTACCTGAACACCTTCTTTGCAAATCCTTTGATCATCGCAAGAGTTTCTGTCGGAGCCTCAATGTAGCCCATATGACCGACATCTCGCAGGATCAGGCATTCTGAATGCCGGGGAAGGGACACCATCTGCCACAAACGGTTGAGAGGTGCCTTCGAATCCTTAAGGCCGAGAATGAAAAGAACGGGAACTTCGATGGATTTCAATAGTCTGGATTGGTTTTTACGTATCTTCATTCCTTCCTGGGCTGCAATAATACCTTCTTTGGGAATCTGCTTAGCACGTTCGACCAGTTTTTCGATTTCCTTTGCAAATTTCTTTCTCGAGTCTTCAGGGAACAATGTGGGAATGAAGTTCGCCACAAATCCAAACTTGTCTTTAGCTATTATTTCGATTGTACGGCTTCTGTTTTTGCGGTCATCAGCGGTATCCGGGTAAGGATGTGAATGAAACAGGCATAACCCTTTCAACATCTCAGGATATTTATCTGCAAATGCCAGTGTTACATAACCTCCCATCGAATGTCCTATCATCACACAGCTTTTCACCTTGCATTTTCTGAGAACTTCATATACGACCTCCGCCTGAAGCTCCATGGTATGTATCGTGTCTACACACTCACTCTTTCCATGACCTGCAAGGTCAATCACGATGACCCGGAAGGAATCTGACAGCTGTTCCCGGAAAGAGTCCCATATCTTTGAGCTTTCAGTAACACCATGCAGAAAGACCAAAGTCTTCCCTTTTCCCGATTCGGCATAGAAGATCTTCTTCTCCCTGAATAATATTGATTTCATGATTTTAGTGTTTTAACTAAGACGACCCCTAGATTCAGTTCAATGTTCCTGTCTCTATTTTCCCTTCATTATCTCTTCAATGTCAACTACTGTCTTCGGTATTGGTTTACCCAGTACCCTGGCGCCGTTTTCCGTTACAAGTATGTCATCTTCAATTCTGATACCACCAAAATCCAAGTAGGTCTCAACCTTGTCATAATTAATAAATTCAGCCAGTTTATTCTCTTTTTTCCAGATATCGATAAGTTCAGGGATAAAGTAAATTCCCGGCTCAATAGTCATCACAAAATTCTTTTGAAGCTTTCGTCCGAAACGGAGAAATGCAAGACCGAATTCTTTGCTGCGCGTTGTTTCATTGTCATACCCTACCAACGTCTCTCCCATTCCTTCAAGATCGTGAACATCCAGTCCTAATGGATGTCCCAAACCATGCGGGAAAAATAAAGTATGGGCTCCTTTATTCACGGCTGCCTCAGCATCCCCTTTCATAATTCCAATGGCCTTGAGTCCTTTTACGATCTCGGTCGCTGCCAGTAAATG
>JBEKQA010000078.1:0-14073 GCA_049520195.1 Bacteroidales bacterium | reverse complement strand
AATTTCTTCAATTTTCTTTTTCTTAATATCGCAATAATTTTCTGCTTTAAAGATGAATCAAACGCAGCAAGATCTTCTAACAAATCTTGTAATGCATCGTATTCATTATTTACTACATCGTGTTCATTCGTTGCTAATTCACTATAGTGCATGATGTTCATTACGATTTTTTCTTTTCGAAAATCAAAATCACATTGAACTTTATCTGCGTTGCGATACGACACAAAATCTATACGTTCATTCGAAGTCAACTTCTGAAAATATAATGATGAAAAGATTTCGTACAGTTCTGTTTTGAAAGTGTTAATGTCTGTTTCTCTCATATCTTCATCTTTTTCTACTTAATTGTATTCCGAAAAAGATGAAAAGTTGTTCACTCCGTAAAAGATTTTTAAAGAATAGATGCTTATACAAAAGTGAAGATAATGCCGATTTAATCGTTAATGTTTCCGATGCAACGACAACACTAAACAACACAGAGAAAAGTAATATTTCCTTATATAAAGCGATTTTATATAACTTATATATGTATATATATGTATATGAACTCGATGCGGCTTCGACTTGGTGACACAACTTGTCACCAAGATGACTTACTGATTTTATGAATTATAAGAAGCTTCAAACTTTTCGTCCAGTCCAAGACTTGTACTTGTTTTTGATTTATATTCCCACTTCCAATCTCTACCTTCCTTGGTTCTAAATTGTTTTCTGACCCAGTTGATATCGTTAGATTTAATGTATTTATTTATAAAAACACCTAACGCCTTAATGTGGTCCCCTTCTGCTTTTTTGAAAAAATCCTGACTCTTTGAATCAAGACAATCAAATATTTCTTCTGTTGTAATCGGCTCAAACTTTACGTCCCAGTACATCAAATGAAGCAAATCTTTGTAAACTTGCCGTTGAACTTTATCAATTATTGTTGGTGTTGCTTTAGTATTGAAACTTTCCATTATCTTCCCGCTGGCAATATTGTCGAATTTTCTGCTATATATCAGTTTCTTCCAATCGATATTATATGCCTTAGCTAAGTTATACCTTTTAGCGAGTTTTGTGTATTTGCTTAAATTCCTTTTAATATTTTCAAGATGCGGATTCATATAGGGGAAATGAATTAAGAAATCACCATCAAGACCTTGAAAATGCTTTGAATATACTGTTATTTCTTCGGGATAGTCCATAAAAATATCTTTTTCTTTCTCAACGGCTTTAGATTCATAATTTTGAGGTTTTCCCCACTTAATTGAAAACATTTTAGAAAGGTACAGTCGGTAAATTACAGGATGATTGGTAATTACTTTCATCTGCTTTGAAACAACATTGTTTTTGATTCTGTTTTTATTGATTACTACCCGCCTTTCTTTGATGTAAATGAAGTCAGAATTTAACAGTGAAGTGTCATCGCTTGAAGAATCCCCGTAAGAATTATAATATTCCGCAATTTTCTCTTGCTCTTTCTTTATTAACTCGTACTGAGTATCAAGCGTCTTTTTAATATTCTCTGGTAATACAGTTTTGTACACAGAACTACTAAGTGTTTCTTCTAACTTTTTCTTTTCATATTCTTCCCTGGCATCCTTCAATTTTTGTGAATAGTTTGGGTCTTTTGTATCTATCGTTTTTTTTATTTCCAGCCATCCCTTACCATATTTGACGGATGGATTATTGAAAGTAGTAGCAAGAATTATCTGTACCCTTCCTTTAGTTCTGATACGCTCGGGAAACTGTTTAATTTTGAAAATATCTTTATACTGGTCTGTAAGCATCAAAACATAATCCATGTTTTCATTTTTTATATTGATTCCTGCATTAATCAAGTCGGTACCTATCCAAATTCCATCCTTAAGCATCTGTTCAATAATTAATTTTAAGTTTTGTTGCTCACCTTTTGTATTAGCGTTTATCAGACCAACTTCAATCCCTTCAGTTTTTAATGTAGTTTTGAGGTCAACACTTTTATCTTTGTTATTAAAATAGATGAGAATATTTTTATCCTTGTATCTTCTAATGAACTCGAGCCCGAATTGAAAAATGTTATTTGTCGGAATAACATCAATCTTTTGTTTTGTCGCTGCGTTCTTTACCAACCTGACCTTGTAATATTTCTCTGCCCCACCAACCATGAATACTTCAGGAGTTGCACTAAAAAAAACCTGTTTTACTGTTGATGGAAATTCAACCTGCTGTTCACCTTGTAAATCCGCATAGTTTATGAGGTCTTGCACTTCATCGATAAAGAGTATATCGATTTTTTGGTTGAGAAGTTTTTCTAATGAGGGGTAAGAACTTAGATAAATGAAGTTTTTTAAGGTTTTGTCATCGGCACCAATTATTTTATTTGATTCCCCAGAATAATTCCTATACAATGGTAAATTTGGATATTCTTCCTTAATCAATTGATATACCTGGTCTAAAATGATATTTTTTGGCGCTGCATAGCAACTGTATTTCTCACCTTTCTTTTCTCTATATAAATCTGCTATCAGTTTTCTAACAAGAGTTGTCTTCCCTGCAGAAGGCTCAGCATCTATAATAATTTTTGGATGTTTATTGATAATCTGCTTAATCTGTGTAGAACATTCACTTGCCCATTCTTTGAAAGTGATGACCTGATCATATTCATAGCCAAAGATGTTTTTAGAAGTATTCTGAGTATAACCAAGTGCTTCACACCGATATTGCAAGTCAATTGCATACTTCCTTTTTTTAGTTTTTAATTGTAGGAACTTATCAAAATCATTGAACGAGTTCAGCTGAATTGTAGATTTTTTGTAGTACTTAAGGTATAAACCATACCACCATTTTCTTTGTTCTTCGTCAAGCCCAGCAATTGCCATTAAATATGCAATATCATATGAGATAAGAGCATTTGAAAGAAATGCGCCATCTGATTCAGCCATCATCCTATTAACAAATCTTTGATTTTCTTTATCCTGCTGAGTGATGTTTGTTGATTTGGCAGAATTCTGAAAAAATGAGGTAGTTGGTGTGATTTTAATTATAAAAAATTTCGGATTGTTGTTGACAATCATTTCAGGACAAGCCAGACACTTGAACGAATTTTGCACCATATTTCTTAGTGGGGCAGCATCCAAATAATTTGCATCCTTATTCCATGTTGCAGAGAACTTCCAGTGTGAACCGTGATATTTAAGTCCGTAGTTCATAATAAGATAATCTGCAACCTTTTCCGAATTATACCTGTGATTGCGTTGTAATTCATTTGTTTCCGCATTAGTTATTTCCTTGCCGTTTTGGTCAAAGTTTTTAATGAGTACAATAATTCTCAATCCAGTACCCGATTGACTTTTCGTTGCGAAAAAAATATACGGGTCAGATTTCATGCTGGTTAAAAGTTTTACTAATGCTTCATCGACCGTTGTTGCACCAGTATCAAGTTTTAGGTTACTTTCCTGCTCTTCGGTGTGTGTATCAATGTCAAAAAAAACTGCTTGAAGGTAGGTTACGTTCTCTGCATCCTTTGGTATATAAGTATTACTAATCATGTGTTGAAACTGAAACGCAGGATTCCGATGTCTCTCCTCACGTATTTGACCTGTACTCCATTTGAGGAAAACATTAATATTATACTTATTGAAATTAGTTCCGTCAAAAATTTGAAGTTGAAGTGGCGTCTTATTAACATATCCACCACGGTATACGTAAAATCTTATCTCGGACATAGCTTTTTTTTTTGTAATTTTTTCTATCGTCATCTTATTAGACTAACCCCAAATTTCCGATATTTTTTAATACTAATCCAACTGACGGTCAGTACCTGACCTTTTAATTATAAATCCTTTGATTTTATATTGATTCTCATCCAGGTAATCCATAATAATTCTCCTCAGTGTCACACTCACATTTTCATGGTTAATGACCGATATCAGTCTCAATTGCTCCCAATTCTCCTGATTAATGTAGAAGCCTTTATAAATCCTTCCATACTTTTCCATTTATTCATTATTGTTTTTTTACATAGCTGTAATGTATATATTAAAATCCTTAGGCTCTTTTTTTCTGAAAACGTTTATAATCATTAACATATTGACTTGCAAATATTTACGGCCTGGCTACTCCCCCTGGGTGGCAACTTATTGTGCTTTTGAAAAGGTCATATTGAAACAGTCGCATGGGAAAAGGATTCCTGGTACCCCCTCAACAGTAAAAACTTTGGAGCCCCCTTAAAAATTATTCTCATTGTAAATCAGCACATCAAGAAATTTATTGAAAAGTTTCGGGATTTGATGTATTACCTTTTGCCTCCCTGATTGATTAAGCAGAAAAAGAAACTATGAAGCGGAGAATAGCAAGAAAATTTAAAAGCCGAATTTTGATGTATCCTTGTAATACTCAAAGGCGCTTCTACGGATTCGAATTTTGTTGCCAATTTTTATCACAGGTATTTCTTTCGCCTTTATGTGTTTATACAACGAAATAGTCGAGATGCCATATTCGACAGCAACTTGTTTGACAGTCAAAATATCATCTTTTTCCTCCATTAGCGGCTCTAAATAATCTTCTTTCAATGCATTTAAGCACTCAATCATTTCTTCAAAAACCTTCTTCATTTTATCAAAGGCTTCTAATGTTCGTGCTTTCTGAACACTTTTATCGAAATTCTGCTCAAAACCAAGGATGAGGTCATCAAATTGTTCCATATTAAACTACATTTTGGGAAAACAAATATACCCCGAAAAACTTATTATAATATAGTATATTATTGAACAAAACTTGAACAATTGAAATAAAAAATCCTTGATAAGATTAATTATCAAGGATTTATCAACTTATTTTTGTCGGGGTAGCAGGATTCGAACCTGCGACCTCCTGCTCCCAAAGCAGGCGCGATGAACCGGGCTACGCTATACCCCGAGAAATTCAAGTGCAAAGTGTAAGGTGCAAAGTGCAATAAATTATTTTTTACTTTGACACGACTACTCTGTCACTATGTTACTATTTCGCGTTACGCGTTATGCGTCACGCGTTACGACTTTACTTAACGTGACTCCGATACATTCCCAGCAGCATCTTAGAACTCTTTTCATACCCGCTGTAAAGCTCCTGGAAAGTAACTTCGTCAAGAACATTCATACTTTTCAATAAGTCAATGATCGCTACCGATTCAAAGACACTGGTCCTGGCAATCGTGAGATAATGTACCTTATCTGCCTCTGTCATCCTTCCCGTTCCTTCTGCCAGGTTCAGCAGGATACTCAGGCTCACACGCTTCCACTCTTCCCTCAGATACTGGTCTATCTTCTTATTTGCCCCGAGAATATTCAAAACCTTCAGATTTTGATCCTTCACTACCTGGTAAACATCTAACTTCTCAAAATCAAACATAAGCCGGTCTTGTTCTCTCAAACTCTTGTCCTTCCAATGTTTTGAAAGGATCCCGCAATTCCGGTCACCCGGTTGCGGCTGCAAAGGTAGAAAAAATATTATTTAGTTCCAGCTTTTTGTTCGAATCCGCTGAATTTATTATTATATTAGCCTGTTAAAACCTTGATATTATGAACGCAAAAATCACATTATTGATCGCACTGGTCCTGGTCGTGGGCTGTATCAATGCACAGGACATTAAGGTCCCGTCATCAAAAGATGTCAATAAGGCCACTGCTACAGCAACCAAGCAGGTTACCTCCAAAGCCGACCTGGGAACCCTGGTAAGCCAGCTCACCAACAACCTGTCGGATAAAGCCTTCACAAGCGATTTCCTCAAGAAGAAGGAGAGCTTCACAAAAACCACATCCGGAACAACCGACGCTGCGGGTCTGAGCAGTTCACTGCAGACACTCCAGGGCGGACTGGTTCCGAATGCTCTGGATAAAGGCTGGGGTATGGCAAAGACCAAATGGCTGAAAGATGCAAAGTCCGCAAATGACTTAAAATCGGTAGCAGGTCTCACCCAGACGCTGGAATCACATATTTCACCGGCAGTATTTAAAAGCGACTGGCAAAAAACCAAGCCGGTATGGGAATCAGCCCTGAATACCCTCGCTAAGTAAAGAAAATTTACTTATCGGGTTCTTCAGTTGTATCTGCCTCTTTGGCGCTCCTGATCTTATTTAGCAGATCGGGGGGAATAGTGTCTGAGTATTCAGTTTCTTCGACATTCTCATCATTATTGCCCCTGCCATATTTGAATTTTGGACTCTCCATCGTACCCAAAACCCTGATCGGGATGCCAACTATCCCCAGCGGGGGAAGTCCGAGCCGTGTCTTCAGATCAAGACTGCCATTGAAATTGCTTTGCCCGGCTACCCTGAACCGGAATCCTGCGAATTTCATTCTGGTTTTCTCCAGTGTGATTACATTGTTCTTGATAGTCGTCTTCAAATCCACCTTGCTTAAGTTGGGACTCTTGATCTTCTCCTTATCCAGGTTCTTGCTCATGGTCGTGAATAGCTTCAGCCCCATCACCTTCACCTTCTTCAGGGTGAGCACTCCCCCACCCTCAAGCGACGGGTAAATAGGATTCATCCCGGCATCCAGGTTCCCTTTCAGACTGTAGTCGAGCGATACATTTCCTTCACACTTTCCTGCCGAAGTAGACAGATTCCGGAACAGCGCCACTTCGTTGTAAGCCCTCTTGATGTCGAAATTCTCGGCCTTGATATGAAAGTCAAAGAAGGCCCTGTTTGCATTTATACTGCCATAGGTGGCATCCATATTAACCTTGCATCCTATCATATCGAAGCTCATGGACTTGAGCGCAAGGACCCCCTTTTTGACCTGTACCGATGCATTCAAATTGTTGATATCGAGCTTCATAAAGCTGACCTTCTTCACATCTGCCTTGAGCCCGATATCCAGGTTATCGGGAATGACAACGACTCCTGTTGACGGAGCAGCCGCAGCCGGCTCATTCTGTTTTGCACTGACCTGGCCGGTATTTTCAGTCGGGGCATTCTCTTCCGGTGCCATGAATTCATCGGCAAGCAGGTAGTTGGAGTGGAATGTAAAATCTCCCTTAAGAGTCTGATTCGAAACGAGGATATAATTGACCACATTGCTCAAATGGCCGTCCATTGTGATATCCGAGGACCCGTAATTGCTGTTGAACTTCTCGAACCAGATCTTATCGTTCTCAAAACGGAATATTCCCGATTTCACGATCAAAGGCCTTTCCAGGTACTCTGAAGTGAAGGCGATATTCTGAAGGGTAAGGCGGCCTGAATTATGAAGTTTCCCGATGTTCCCAGCCATGGCATCGCTCTGCAATCCACTCAGGTTCAGATCGGTGGCGATAAATCCGTCGAGATCTAAACCCTGCCGTGAGAAGAGATGATAGATCTTTCCGATATCCACAGCGCCTTTGGAGGTAATATTGTACTGCAGGTTATCAGGATTCGAGAGCTCAGCCCTCACCTCGAAAGGATTGCCTTCAAATGTAAAGGAGATGGGATTAAGCTTGATCTTTGTGTCAGCCAGCTTTCCTGTATGGTTGGTAAGCACCGCATCCAGGTCGATATTCTCAATAGGGTGAGGATAATATTTTGTCAGGACAGCCCCGTCTTTCAGGATAACTGCCAGGGTCGTCATCGGGAACATCTTCTTATCCGGAGCATATCTGCCGTTTATATCCAGATCAAGATTCAGGATTCCCTTCAGATCCATGCTGTCCATTGGAATGATCTGTTTCAGCTCGGCCATATTTAGACGGGTCGTAAGATGTCCTTCCATAGGATACTCATCCAGTCCTTTCAGTCTGAAATGGCCCTCTACCGTGTTTTTCATGAACTGCGCCCTCAGGCTGTCCATCTTCAGTGTGATCGACTTATAATCGTTATGGGTCGCCGCTGCCTGGAGATTGAATGAGATCCCGGTGATGGCTCCGGGCAGGCTCTTATAATGGAAATAGCCATTGCTCAACTTTGAATTGACCGTAAAATTGGGAATGCTCAGAATGATCGTATCCGGCTTTTTGCTCTCGGGGTTCTGACCGGTATAATACTCCCCGTCGGCATTCATCTTCATGGCAAAAAGTCCTTTCATATCCATATCCTTTATCCCGAAACCCTTTGCCCAGTGCTCGAGGTTCAGGCTGACATCGGTCTTCAGGGACAGATACAGGTTTTTGCCACTTACCAGCCATAGTGAACCGCTGAGGTATTCATCTCCCATCTCTGAATATAGAGAGAGGAAGAAGGTATAGCCATCTTTCCGTAAAGAGAATTCTCCCCTGAATTCGAAAGGAATATCCTTGATATGAAGGTCATTTCTCTCGAATTTCATATTGAGAGAATTGAGGTTGATGCTGGTAACCAGGTCGGCTTTGATGGGCTTGGCTTTAAGGTAATCTATATGATTGTAAATAAAATCCAGGGAATCGATCTGAACCCGAGAGGCCAGTCTGAAAATATCATTGTTGATATTGCTGTTGCCATGGTAATTGATTCCGTGTGCCACGATCTTTAAAGGAATGGAAGCATCTGAATAGATCAGGTCCGTCTTGATAAAAACTATGTCTTCGATTTTAATGGAAGCCCCTCCTGTTGCCGAAGTGGATGTCTCCTTTTTTGTAGTATCGGATGTTGAGTTATAAACATCGAAATCCGACAATCCTTTCTCATTGTATTGAATGAGCACTTTGGCCTTGTCAAGATAGACCCTGGTGATCCTTATCGGACCATGAAGCAGGCTTCTGAGGTTGACGCCGAATGAAATATCGCGGGCTTTGATCAGCGTATCTTTCACGAACGGTGCAGACGACTTAAGAGAAACATTGTTCAGTGAAATAGTAAGATTTGGGAAATGCCGGAAGAAAGAAACGTCCATATCGGTGAAATTCAGCTCGGTCTTCAATGACTTGTTGGCAGTGTTCTTAACGATCTCAGCAAACTTCGACTTAAACAAAAGCGGTGTCAGTATCAGAAAAATCAATATTACCAGGAGTACAGACACCACGATACCGGTGATTTTTAACGCTTTTTTCATTTGAAACTACTGATTTTGAATTACCTTTTCTTTTTTATCGAAAACATATCTCCATAAAAGGGCAGACACAATGGCTCCTGCAATTGGGGCAACGAAAAAGAGCCACAATTGAGAGAGGGCTTTTCCCCCGGCAAAAATGGCAGGTCCCAGGCTACGTGCGGGATTTACGGATGTCCCGGTGACCGGGATGGTAACGAGATGGATCAGCATGAGTGTAACGCCGATAGCCAGTCCGGCCATTGCTCCATTTCCGAATCTTGAGGTTGTCCCAAGGAAGACAAAAATGAAGAGGAAAGTCATCACGAATTCAATTATAAAAGCACTGGCTGTATTGTAATTTCCGAGATATCCATCTCCCCATCCATTTGAACCCAGTCCCCATTCTCCCATAGTGAAGCCAGGTCTTCCCGAGACGATCAGGTAAAGTACCGCCGCACCGAGAATTCCACCAATGAACTGTGCAATAATATAGCCGATTGCATCTTTAACTTCCATTTTACCTGCCGTGAGAACCCCAATGGTGATAGCGGGATTGATATGACAGTCGGAGATACCCCCGATAGCATAAGCCATTGCAACAACAGCAAATCCAAATGCCATGGCAATCCCTAGTAAACCGATCCCGCTGGGACCGGTACTGGATATGCCTGCAATAACTGCAGCCCCGCACCCAAAAAGTACAAGACTGAAGGTCCCGATTAATTCTGCAAAATACTTTTTCATAATTCTCTTTTTAAGTCATTGGTTGATAATAACAACAATAGCAGTAACATCTTATCCCTAGGGTAAAAGTATATCATTTTACTGTAAAAGACAAAAATAATGCATGGCCAATATAAACAGGATCATCTAAAAGATCTCCCTTTCAGAACAGAATTTGTTATTAAAAGTGACAGAGTAACAGAGTGACAGAGTGACAAAGAAAGAAAATTCACTTATGAATTCCTCTGTGAATCTCTGTGTCTTCTCTGTGGAACTCTGTGTCATGATTTTCTTGTCAGAATTCCGAGTAATGATTTTTCTCAAAAACAGCCATTTAAATCAGAAATTCATCCTTATATGAGCCTTATTCAATCGATATAGTTTACCTATACCTAAGACGAACGGTAAACGAAGGATGAACGAATGAATACTATGGTTTCGATATGGAGATAGTATAGATAAGCTGAAGGGAAGGGGGATTAAAACATGAAAATATAGGGGTTGAATCTGGAATTAGGAGTGAAAATCTGGAATTAGCAGACTGATTCAAAACAAAAATTTTCCGCCTGGGCATACCTCCCCCTTGCCAGAAAATTGACCTTTAAAGAAATAATATTGGAAATTTAGGTGAATGGCTGCGTTACGCGTAAGGCTGTAAACCCCACCCCCGGCCCCTTCCCCAAGAGGGAGGGGTGACTTTTTATGTCCCGCCGATGTCGACCTCAGTCTCGACAGTATTGCCTGGCCGATCTTTGACCCGGACAAGAAACCGACATGATTTATAGTCAACATTCTCCACCGTCGCAATATAATCCCATTCCCTGTTTCCTGAGAATTGTATCGCAACAGCCGGCCCTTTCTCAATAAGCTGACGATTTTTATTCAATATCATCACGCTAACAGTTTCAACTTTGAACTTATCCCATGCCGAGATCCTGATCACATTCCCCTTCAGACCTCTGTAACTGACCAGATCAACTTTCTGCACCTTCAGCCTCGTCAAACAATCAGACATAGCTGCATGATAGACATCCTGGTGCTTCTTCTTATTCTTCATGTAATACTCATACTTTACCGGATCCTTCAAAACCTGCTGCGAAGATTTGACCGCTTTCGCAAAACGAGACTCATTTGCCAGTTGCGACGCTGTTCTTACCACCTTTGAGCAGTCAGGTCGCTTTGCCAGAACCGACTTCCAACCGTAATTCCTTAATACAATATCTCCAACCTTACCGGAGTAATTACTTGTAATCAAATTTTTGAAGGATACAGCCATGATAAATGGGTTTAAATTAACTACAAATATAATAAAATTAACATAACAAAGCAAGTATTTCAAGTAATTTATAATAAATCCAGATAAGTAATCTCGCCGAAACCTTATTTAATCTGGAATTAGGAGTTTCGCCATTTCGGAATTTCGCTTTTTCGTGTCACGCGTTACGACCCTCCCGCATCATGAAATTTGCAGAAAAGAAATTTCTGGGATAAAAAGACAATATCTAAAAGCTGTCAAAAAAACATCCAATCACCACAAAAGCGGCCTTGACCAACGCGGGCGAAAGTCAGAATAAACAAGATTCCGGGCACTCTAGCGTTGGGCGCAGCCGCGTTGTGGTGATGAGGCCCGTCCGACCTGAGGACAAAAGAGTCAAACAATACGTATGTCAGATACATGATGAGGCCCGTCCGATCGAAGGACAAATGAATTCCAATCATAAAAAAAACCACTGAATATCAGTGGTTCAAGAATTCCGCCAATTCCTTCAGCGGAGAAGGGGGGATTCGAACCCCCGGTACAGTTTCCCGTACGACAGTTTAGCAAACTGTTGGTTTAAGCCACTCACCCACCTCTCCGGTTTAGTGAATGATTATTTCACTTTATTATTTCTCTTTAAAAAAGGATTGCAAAAGTAGATATTTCATTTAACTTTCACAAAAATAATATCCCGTTCATTTCTCATCCGAATATTCATAATTTTGCAATAATACTTCTGTACATACATTAACAACCTGCATCCTGAAGAATAAAAACAACTATAAACCTCATCAGATCTGAAATAAATAACGAACTACCAAACACTAAACGTATATGTCGCAACTAACATTCGCAGAGAAGATACTGAAAGCAACGGCAGGCACCATCGTATTTGCCCGGCCGGATATCATTTTGTCTCATGACAACACCTCCTCAGTATACAGTACTTTCAAGAAGATGGGAGGTGATAAATTCGCCAACCCCGATACCCTCCTGATCACACTCGATCACAACGCCCCTCCCACCAATGCCAAGCTGGCCAACGATTACCAGGTGATACGGAATATTGTCGAGCAGTTCGGGATAAAGAAATTTCATGATGTGGGCGACGGTATCTGTCATCAGATCATGTCGAATTATGCACGTCCCGGGATGATCATCGTGGGCAGCGACAGCCATACCAGCACCGCCGGGGCTTTCAACGCATTGGCTGCGGGTATTGACCGTACAGAGACTGCCGGCCTGTGGAAACAGGGCGAGACCTGGTTCCGGGTTCCTGAGACCATCAAGATCACACTGATTGGAAAGCTTCAGAAAAATGTATTTGCCAAGGATCTTGCCCTCTGGATCATAGGTATGATTGGCAGCAGCGGAGCCGACTACATGTCCATTGAATATCATGGCGAAGGGGTAGAGACCCTTTCTATCTCCGACCGGATGGTTCTTTGTAACCTGGCCTCGGAAATGGGTGCCAAGAATGCTGTTTTTCCCGCAGATGAGGTGCTGAAAACCTGGCTCGGCGAGCAGGTTGATGGCACCTGGGCCGACGAAGGAGCTAGCTACAAAAAAGAAATTACGATTGACCTTAACGAAATTTTCCCTGTCGTGGCCGCTCCTCACCATGTCGACAATGTAAAAGCCGTTTCTGAAGTCCAGGGAACCAGGATCCAGCAGGCCCTCATCGGCACCTGCACCAATGGCCGCCTCGATGACCTGAGGGAAGCTGCAACCGTACTGAAAGGGAAAAAGCTGCCGAAATATATGCAGATGCAGATCATCCCTGCCTCAAAAACAATTTACGTGCAGGCCATGAAAGAAGGTCTTATTGCCACTTTCATCGAAGCCGGGGCCAATGTGCTCTCCTCATCCTGCGGTCCCTGCCTGGGAACAGGACAGGGCATTCCTGCCGATGGTATCAATGTCATTTCCACAGCCAATCGTAACTTCAAGGGAAGGATGGGAAACAATATGGCCAGCATCTACCTTGCCTCCCCCGCCACCGTTGCCTGGTCGGCCCTGAATGGAGAGATCACAGATCCGCGCGGAACAAAGCACAATGATAAATTCCCGTATCATGCTCCTCAGAGCAGTACCGTGGATATCAAAGAAGGCGAAGACCGTTATCATAATAATGTCTGGAATTACGCCGATGTCGATAATTTAAATACCGACCAAATGTTTGCCGGCAACCTCACCTATAATGTTCAAAGCTCTGACCCGGAAAAGATCATGCCACACCTCTTCAAGGGATTCGACAACAGCTTTGCAGAACGGGTGAAGACAGGAGATATCATCATTGCCGGCGCCAATTTTGGTTGTGGAAGCTCACGTGAACATCCAGCCGTAGGCCTCGCCTTTGCAGGGATAAAAGCTGTTATTTGTAAGTCGGTCAACCGGATCTTCTATCGCTCATCGGTCAATCAGGGGCTACCATTCATCCTGGTGCCTGATGCAGTGGACGCATATAAAGATGGCGACGAAGTGGCTATCGATTTTGAAAAAGGGATTATATTTGTTGCAAATAAAGAATTTTCATTTTCCCCATTACCGGCAAAACTTATGGAAATCTTTAACGCCAAAGGGCTGGTTAACTATGTAAAGAACAAATGAGAAAGTTCATCATTACTGTCTTAGTCGTCCTGGTGACGGCAGGCATTTTCGTGGCATTAAGGATCACATTCCCGGTCTATGCCAGGTTGTTACCTTTATTAATATTCCTTTTTCTTATTGACGGATACCTTTGGTTCTCAGTCCGGCGAATCCTCCTCAACTTAAATAAAGTTCTGAGAGTCTTTGCCATCATAATTTACTGGATGCCAGTATTCCTGCTTATTGGCTGTATCATTGCGGGGGGTATCGTCTCCTTTGCTACATGGAACATACCGATCCGGACACTTGTGCCGGGCTTCATCTTTATCTTCTATGCCTTTAAGATCCCTCCTTTTATCTTTCAGGTTATCAGAGATATCCTGCGGCTTTTCGATTTCGGGTTGAAATCTCTTAACCATAGCGGATTCAAATATCAGGACAGGGCAAAGCTGCTATGGCTTCAGGCCACTGGTTGGATTGCCGGGACACTGTTCCTTATCATGCTCCTGCTGGGAATGTTCTGGTGGAATTATGACTACAGGGTAAAACAGCAGGTGATCAGACTTCCTGAACTTCCG
>JBEKQA010000077.1:0-14199 GCA_049520195.1 Bacteroidales bacterium | reverse complement strand
CAAAGTCACCCCTGCCCTCGTGAATTTTATGGCAAAGCATGCAGGAGGGTTGATCTGCCTGCCTATCATACGCGAGCGCCTGGAGGAACTGAATGTAGAACGGATGGTGGTCAAGAATACAGACCCCAACCGCACGGCTTTCACCATCTCCATCGATGCGGCAGAATGCAAAACGGGGATCTCTGCCCAGGAACGGGCGCTGACGGTTAAAAAGATGCTGGATCCGGCATCAAAAGTAAAAGACTTTACACGGCCCGGACATATCTTTCCCATCGAGTACAGGGACGGAGGTGTTCTTGTGAGAGCAGGTCATACCGAAGCATCGGTGGACCTTGCGAAAATGGCCGGACTTTATCCTGCAGGTCTTATCTGTGAGATCATGAATGAAGATGGCTCGATGGCCCGCGTTCCCCAACTGATGGAATATATTAAGAAACATCATCTCAAGATAATTACCATTGCAGATCTTATTGTTTACCGCCGGAAGACGGAATCACTGATCGAACGGGTAACCGTAGTTGATATGCCGACCCGTTTCGGTGATTTTACCGCTTACAGTTATGCCAGCAAGATCACTCATGAGAATCACCTTGCGCTGGTCAAGGGAGATATTAGTGGCCCTGAGCCGGTTTTGGTAAGGGTTCATTCTGAATGCCTGACCGGGGATGTGTTTGGTTCTCTGCGTTGCGATTGTGGCGAGCAGCTCAATGATGCAATGAAATTGATTGCCAAACAGGGCAGGGGCGTTTTCCTTTATATGCGTCAGGAAGGAAGGGGAATTGGCTTTGTGAACAAGATGAGGGCCTACAGTCTTCAGGATGGAGGCATGGATACCGTTGAAGCCAATAAGGCTCTTGGGTTTCCTGCTGACCTGCGCGATTATGGGATCGGTGCTGAGATTCTTGCTGACCTGGGAATCAAGAAGATCAGGCTGTTGACCAATAACCCTAAAAAAGTGTCTGGGATTGAGGGGTTCGGAATGGAGATCGTAGAGCGTGTTCCGATACAGGTCAAGTCAAACCTGAGGAACATCCGCTATCTGAAAACCAAAAAGGAAAAGATGGGACATATCCTCTCTTTTAATGAAGAAACAATTTTAAATAAGTAGAATATAGAAGTAAGAACAAAAAGAAGACCCATGAGAACAATTGAAGGTAAACTGGATGCCAAAGGAATGCGGTTTGGAATCGTAATTTCCCGTTTCAATGAATTTATCAGTGGAAAGCTGCTGGCCGGCTGCCTTGATGGCCTCAACAGGCACGGAGCCGATGAAAAGAACATCGATGTAGTTTGGGCTCCCGGAGCTTTTGAGTTACCGCTGCTCGCAAAAAAACTTGCAAAATCAAAAGAACACGGGTATGATGCTGTAATCTGCCTTGGAGCTGTGATCCGTGGGGCAACCCCTCACTTCGATTTCATCGCTGCCGAAGTTTCCAAAGGCATAGCCAATGTCGGACTGGAGACCGGGAAGCCTGTCATTTATGGAGTCCTTACTACCGACAGCATCGAGCAGGCGATTGAACGTGCCGGAACCAAGAGCGGGAATAAAGGTTTCGATGCAGCATTGGCTGCCATCGAGATGGTAAACCTGATAAAGACCATCTGACCCGGTTTCAGGATCTCTTTCTTCCGCTATTAACATCGACGGTATTTCAATCGGGATTGGGATTCCGAGGAACACTCCACGGATCCCTTTTCTGACAAAGACCTCAATTTCCTGTTTCATAGAGAGATCATCAGCGGATAAATATCTGAGCGGAATTAAATCCCGGGTTTGCAGGTCAGTACGTAAATAAAAATGACCGTACTCTATCGGACTTTCCGGAACCGCTGATGAATATGATTTCCCGGCATTTTGTCCGGAGCTGAATCTCATCATTCCGATAAGGGAAAAAACAATCCAGACCCATCTCATCCTCATTTACCATCCTTTCCATTTCATTTTAATTTCCTCATCACCTGCATATGACGCCCCCGTCTTCCTGGGGGAGGGGGTTAGGGGGTGGGGTCATTGGCCCGGCGGTTATGGTGCCTGGGTTAATTCCCCATCGCTAGTGATGTATAAAAATAAATTTTCCCGATTTGAGACCTCGCTGCTCTCCAGCGAGGAGGTTCCTTTGCGGAAAATCAAAAATAAAAAGATGGGCAGTGAGAAGATATAAGTAAAATTACCTAAATAGCTACTATGCAGGGGATGTGACTCTTTAACAGACTTACCTTGAGAAGAGAGGATTGTTGTTATTCAAATAATGCATCAGGGCGGGAGTGGAATGCTGATTGAATTTTCTCATGATCTCTGATTTGTGGCCTTCAACAGTTCTCTTGCTGATGGCAAGATAATCGGATATTTTCTGTACATCGTATCCTTTCATCAGCAATTTCGCCACATCGGTTTCCCTGTCGGTCAGAACCACAGATATATTATGCCGGTCAGGTCTTTTTCCCGAAACAATTTTCCTGTTTTCCTCTTCGGGTATTTTATTCCGGATCCCATTCTTTGAAATGCCGTTCACAAGGCCGGAAATGATCTCCATGATCTCGGCGGTAGACTTGTCTTTTGAGATCAGGCATTTTATACCTGCTTCCCTGGCTGCCGGTTGAAGATCGTCCCTGTTGCTCATTGTAAGCATTAAAATCTGGGTTCCGGGAAGGTCGCGCCTGATGATGGATGCTGCTTTTAGTCCGTCGAGTTTTGGCATCAAATGATCCATCAGGATAATATCAGGTTTCTCTTTTAAAGCTGTAACGATGGCCTGAACGCCATTCCCGGCTTCGAAGATAGTCCAGTCGGGATAAGCTTGGGTTATGAGACTAACCAGGCCTTGCCTTATAATTGAATGATCATCGACAATAAGAAGTTTCATCATTTCCGGATAATGACGAAGACAGTACGGCGATTTCTTGCACGGCCTTCTTCGGTATCGTTTGAGGCAACCGGGAGTGTTTTCCCGTATCCTTTATATGTAAGTCGTTTTGAGTCTATTTTATTCTCTATTAGATAATCATACACTGATTTTGCACGGTTAGAGGAAAGCCTCAGGTTATCTGCATCATTTCCTATATTGTCGGTATGTCCCTGTATTTCAATAAATATAGTAGGGTTTTCGTGAAGAAATTCAATCAATAGATCCAGAACGGCTTTCGACTCGTCTGTCAACTCAAAAGAGTTAAATTCAAAATAGATATCATTGATACGATATGACTTGTTGAGTTCAATCTGATGGATCTCCAGATCGAGGTGGGCAGGCATCCTGTAGGCACTGTCGGCTTTGGCAATGTAACGTGTTTCATAAACATATCCTTCCTTCTTCACGGTCATGATATAGTCATTATTGAAAGGCGCTACGGCAACATAATTACCTGTAACAGTATCCAGGGGTACCTCTGATACCTTCTTTGTTTCCATATTCTTTAGTTCAATACGGGTATTGGCCATTTCAGTTTCAGTTTCGGATTTCACCGTTCCTGAGACGAACAGAACTTTCTCCGGTCTGGCTTTATCGTAAAGGTCGAAAGAGTAAACATCCCATCCACCAGGACCTTTTAATTTATTGGAGGCAAAGTACCCTTTTTGTCCATCTGTGCTAACGAAAAATCCAACTTCATCATCCGGCGAATTTATAGGATAACCAATATTGACGGGTTTAGACCATGTTCCATCAGCATTAAGATGTGAATAAAAGATATCATATCCTCCCATTCCCATCCATCCGTCAGAAGAGAAATAAAGTGTCTTCCCGTCAGGATGGATAAAAGGAGATTTTTCATTTCCGCTGGAATTGATCGTCGGGCCCAGGTTGATAGGAGTACTCCATTCCCCGATGTCGCTCTTCACCGATTTGTAGATATCATAGCCCCCGTAACCGCCGGGCCGGTCACTGACAAAATAAAGCGTTTTCCCATCTGCGGAAATACTGGGCTGTGATTCCCAGGTTGTAGGTATATTAATCTTATCACTTACACTTTTTATAGGTGTCCATTCGCCGTCAACCAGCTCTGAATAGTAGATGTCGCAATTGTAATAAGTGTTATTTGTATTGTATTTACATACAGTATAATACAGAGTTTTATTGTCCACGGTCAAAGTGGCGCCGCCTTCGTTATCGTTCAGGTTGAACGGTTCGGGCATCTCTTCCCCTGAATCGAATTTTCCATCAGGTTGCAGATGACTGAACATAAATTTCTCTTTATACTTATCCGCTTGGATCAGGGTATTCCTTTCTCCGGGCATCTTGGTTTCACGGGTAAAAAAAATCATCTGGTTATCTGCTGTAATCATTGGGAGGTATTCATTTGCAGGTGTTGAAATGCCTTCGACAACTTTTGGATCGAAAGGCACCGGGTGATTTAGCATCTGCAGATAAAATTTTGAATATTTTAGCAGGTCAGCGGCCCTTGAATAGTCTTTATCTGTCTTGATCTTATCAACATCTTTCAAAAAGGCTTCACAATATCGCACCGTCGAATCATACTGCTCCTCGCCGTAACAGATCTCGGCTAGATAATAATAGGTATAGATGTTATAAGACGGACACAATTCCAATACTTTTAAAAAATCTTTCCTTGCTTCTTTGAAATTGGAATTCGACCGTTTAAAATAAGATACACCGAGAACGTACCACGCATCCGTGAAATCAGGCTCTTTATTGACAAGTACTTTCATGATCTGAACTGCCTCGGTATAATTCCCTCTCTTGAAGAAGTCAATGCCTTCATCATAGTTCTTTTCCGTTTTTTTATCATAGGAATGGCTGCAGGAATCGGAATTCTGAGACCTGACCGGTCCGGAGAAAACCAATAAAAGTGGAATGAGACAAATAACAGATCTGATCAAAATCCGGAAGGATATCATTCCTGAATTTTTTTCAAAGATAAAATTATTTTCCTTTTATGTTTATCTTTACCCGCTGTTGGAACAATAATTAGCCAAAAAACTTCAACTGTTATAGATCAAGTTCAATGAAACCGTTTTTTATAACTATCATATTTTTCTCTTTTGTGTTTGTTTTCCGGACGCAGTGTCAGACCCCTGTACCGAATGGTGATTTTGAAAACTGGGTCAGCTATAGTGGCTATCAAAATCCGCAATATTGGGATACCCCAAATCAGGCCATCAGCATTGCACTGCCATTTGGCACACAGGTGGTAACGAAAAGTACTGATCATGAATCAGGATCTTACTCGGCAAGATTGGAATCTGAACAGCTTACTCTTCCTTCTATCGTTGTCCCGGGAGTCATCACACTGGGAACATTGACCATCGATATCTTAAATCAGACCTATACTATAACAGGGGGTACTCCTATTAATGATAAACCTACCCATCTCAAAGGCTTTTACAAATATCAACCGAAAGGAGGGGACAGTTGCGTAATTGGCGTCGCATTTACAAAATGGAATAACGGAACAAGGGATTCTGTGGGTATCGGTGCTTTTTCGACACATGATACAATCAACACCTGGTCGCCATTCTCTGCCTGGGTAAAATATGTTCTTGACGAACAACCGGATACTTTTAATATTCTGGCGATGTCGAGTGCAGAGAGTGCTCCGACTGCAGGATCGGTTTTATTCGTTGATAACCTTTATCTTGATTATACTGTCGGGATCAATCATGAAGATCTTGCAGCAGGAATCGATATTTACCAGGACAGGGAAGAGCAGCAGATCCTGGTTTATTTCGATTTTGAGAAACCTGAATCAACATCTATGAAGTTTTTTAATATGACCGGACAGGTAATCTCAGAAACCCCGGTTGAGAGCATGATGAAAGGGCGGAGAGTTTTAAATTATAAGGGGTCCCCGGCAGGAATTTATGTACTTGAGATCATTCATGGGGATAAGATGTTTAGTAAGAAATTCTTTATTAATCATAGATAATCTGAATGGAAGGAAAAATAGTCAAAACCGGATTGATCCAGATGACCTGTGAAGCAGATAAGCAGGCTAATGTCAAAAAGGCGGTCGACAGGATCAGGGAAGCAGCAGGGAAAGGTGCACAGATCATCTGTTTGCAGGAGCTGTTTGCTTCAGAATACTTTTGCTGGGAGGAGAACTATGATTATTTTTCTCTTTCTGAACCTGTCCCCGGATCTACCACGAAATGTTTCCAGAATCTTTCTGCAGAACTTAATGTGGTCATACTTGCCTCCCTGTTTGAGAAGCGGGCCAGGGGTATTTATCATAATACTCTGGTAGTCATTGATACTGATGGTTCTTATCTGGGAAAGTACAGGAAACATCACATTCCTGATGACCCCGGCTATTATGAAAAATTTTATTTTACTCCGGGTGATAGCGGCTACCCGGTATTTTTAACAAAATATGCACGCATTGGCGGTCTCATTTGTTGGGATCAATGGTATCCTGAGGCAGCCAGGATCGCCTGCCTGATGGGCGCTGAGATTTTATTTTATCCAACTGCTATTGGTTGGGCTCTTTCACAAAGCGATTCCATAAATGCCCAGCAATACAGTGCCTGGCAGACAATACAGCGTGCACATGCTATTGCCAATGGTGTTTTCGTCGTCTCTGTTAACCGTACCGGTCGTGAGCATGATATGAATTTCTGGGGTGGCTCTTTTATAACCGATCCTTATGGAGAGGTGCTGTTCCAGGCAAGCCATGAAAATGAAGAAATTCATGTTGAAGAACTCAACCTGGGAAAGATTGATGAAGTCAGGGTTCACTGGCCATTCCTGCGCGACAGAAGGATTGACAGTTACGGACCTATCCTCAACCGGTATATTGATGAACATTGATATATGACTCTTAAAAAAGAAGTAACTCAAAAATTTCCAAAAGAGCTTGGCTTCCGGTTCCCGGCAGAATGGGAACATCACAGAGCCACATGGCTTAGCTATCCGCACGCAGATTCCTACTCGTGGCCCGGAACTTTACCTGCTATATTCCCGTTTTATCATAAGTTTATCAGTGAGATCTCAAAGGGGGAAAAAGTCTGCATCAATATAAGCAGTAAAGTGCTTCTTGAAATGGTAAAGGCCGAACTTACAAGAACCGGTCAGGATCTCACAAAGATCGATTTTTTTGTCCATCCTACCAATGATGCCTGGTGCCGCGATCATGGACCTGCCTTTGTTGTCAATCCTGAAGCAGCATCACCACTGTTGGTCGTCAGCTGGGAATATAATGCCTGGGGGAATAAATATCCCCATGATTTGGATGAACAGATCCCCGCCATGATTGCTAAATCTCAGAATCTGCCTATTGTCTATCCGGGAATCGTTATGGAAGGCGGTGCTGTCGAAATGAATGGAACAGGCACACTGATCACGACAAAGTCATGTTTATTGAATAAAAACAGGAATCCTCATCTTAACCAGGAACAAATAGAAGAGTACCTGAGAAATTACTATGGAGTGGACCTGATTTTGTGGCTTGTACAGGGAATAGATGGCGATGATACCAATGGTCATATCGACGATGTTACGAGGTTTTTTAAGGAAGATGGAGTAGTAACGGTTGTGGAACATGACAAAAGTGATCCGAATCACAGGCCGCTTAAAGAGAATCTGAAACTCCTCAGAACCTTGCGTGAGTCACATGGAAAACAATTGGATATTGTGGAAATTCCAATGCCACCCCCGGTGGTGTTTGAAGGTCAGCGGCTTCCCGCCTCCTATGCCAATTTTTATCTTTCAAATCACTCAGTTATTGTTCCATTATACCGCTGTAAAGAAGATGAGAAAGCCATAAGCATTCTGGAACAATGTTTCCCTGACCGTAAGGTTATGGGGATAGATTCCATTGAGATCATATGGGGTCTCGGCTCATTCCATTGCCTCAGCCAACAGGAGCCTGAGGTGAAGAAAAACAAGAAATGATGAAAGGCTCAATTCTGATCATCGATGATGCGGAAACCCTGAGAGGAGCCCTTTCCAGGATACTGGAACTTGAAGGTTATAAGGTTTTTCAAGCAGGTGATGCAAGAAAAGGATACTTAATCCTGGAACACCAGCCTGAACTTAACCTGGTAATTACTGATGTAAAGCTCCCGGGTGAGAGTGGTTTGCAGATACTTGAAAAAGTCAAAAAACTGTATCCCCATTGCGAAGTCATTGTGTTAACTGCTTACGGTACCATACAAGATGGTGTACATGCAATAAAAATGGGCGCTTTTGATTATATTACCAAAGGTGATGGAGATGAGCAGATCATCGTTACTGTTGAAAGAGCCGTTGAAAAATCCAGGATGCAGAGAAGAATTATCGACCTGGAGAAAAGGCTTAAAACCCGTTATAGCTTTGACAAGATATTAGGATCTTCCAAAGCAATCAGGGAGAGCATCCTCCTGGCAGAAAAAGTAGCCCCGACTGATTCGACGGTATTACTGGAAGGGGAAACAGGAACCGGCAAAGAACTATTTGCCCAATCTATCCATAATGCCAGTCCAAGGAAAACAAGACCTTTTGTTGCCGTCAATTGCAGTGCATTTCCAAAAGATCTCCTTGAGTCAGAACTGTTTGGATATAAGAAAGGTTCATTTACCAGTGCAATTTCTGATAAAAAGGGTTTGTTTGAGGAGGCCAATGAGGGAACATTATTCCTGGACGAAATTGGAGAGATGAATTATGAACTTCAGGCGAAACTATTACGTGTGCTGGAAGATCAGACCTTTACCAAGATTGGAGATACCCGTCAAACCCATGTAAATGTCAGGATCCTGGCAGCCACTAATCTGGATTTGTTAAAAGAAGCTCAGAATGAGAAATTCCGTCCGGATCTTTACTACCGTCTTTCGGTTTTTAAAATACGGATTCCAGCCCTCCGGGAACGGATTGAAGACGTGGAAGAAATGGCACAATATTTCATCCGCTTTTATGCGATGAAGACCAATAAGCAGGTTACCGGAATGGATCCTACTTTCCTGGCACAATTGAAACGGTATGACTGGCCGGGAAATACCCGCGAAATGAAAAATATCATTGAGCGAACCCTCATACTCACTGAAAAGGAGATACTGACTGCTGATCTTCTTCCATATGAAATGTTTATTCCTCAAAAAACTGCTTCTTCTGAAGATTTTGAAGGCAGTATGAATGAGCTGGAGTCGATGCATATTAAAAAGATACTCACCCTTGCCAAAGGAAATAAAACCAAGGCAGCCGAAAGGCTGGGAATCGGAATTCCGACACTTTACCGTAAAATGAAGAAATATGGACTGGAATAACGGGATTTTGTCTTTCACTTTGTTACGAACCCTTTCATTTTAAAAGGGTTTTTTCGCGCCAAAATCATATGGGTTAAGACCCCTTCCTCATAAATCATACAATTTCAATTGGTTATAAAGGCATTCTCGCTATTTTACTTGATTGGCACGCCTTTAGCTATTGTTTCCTGATAATTCTAACTGAAATTGTATGATCGTCCTTCTTATTTTATCGATAGGTGTTTTCGGATACCTGATTTATGTTCTTCTTCACCCGGCTAAATTCTGAGAATAAATTCCATTGAACAACGCTATGAATGAAATTACTGGAGTCATATTGATCTATTTGTTGCCAATACTTGCAGCAATTCCTTTCGGGAAATATATTTCGAAGATATACAGTGGTGAAAAGAATCTATTGGATTTTATGAGACCACTGGAAAATTTTCTTTTCAGGGTGTCCGGAATTGATCCGGCCAAAGAGATGACCTGGAAACAGCATCTTGCTGCCCTGCTGACCATCAATGCACTTTGGCTGGTTTATGCTTTCGTGATGCTTATCACTCAGACTCTTCATTTCTGGAATCCTGATCATAATCCATCGATGTCTTTCCACTTGGCTTTTAATACGGCAATCAGTTTTGTAGTTAATTGTAATTTGCAGGATTACTCCGGCGAAACGGGTGCATCCTATTTATCCCAAACCGCTGTCTTTACTTTCCTTCAGTTCGTTTCAGCCGCGACCGGAATGGCTGCAGCCGTGGTTATTTTCAATGCCTTTCGCGAGAAGACAACAGATAAACTGGGAAATTTCTTTGTTTACTTTCTTAAATCGATCACGAGGATATTACTGCCAGTATCCATAATCATTGCTGTCGTTCTTGTATTCAAAGGCGTTCCGCAGACCTTCCAGGGTAAAGAATCCATTCATACCCTGCAGGGAAATATAATGCAGGTTTCCAGAGGACCGGCCGCTTCCATGATCGCAATCAAACACCTGGGGACAAACGGTGGTGGTTTTTTCGGGGCAAATTCTGCTCACCCCTTTGAGAATCCGGATTACTTCACCAACATCATTGAAATGTTTGCCCAGATGCTGATCCCGTTCTCCATGGTTTTCGCATTGGGCTTCTATATAAAGCGTAAAAAACTTTCCAGGATAATCTTCATCATTATGACCCTTGGTTTTTTATGCCTAGTAATTCCGACCATCATTTTTGAAATGAAGGATAATATCGTTTTCTCTCATCTCGGCATTAACCAGCATGCAGGTAATATGGAGGGTAAAGAAGTAAGATTCGGAGCGGCAGCAACCGGCTTCTGGAGTATTATAACTACTGTCATCTCCACAGGTTCGGTGAATGGAATGCATGATAGTTTTACACCGCTTTCAGGCCTGATGCAAATGTTTGCCATGATGATCAATGCTTTTTATGGTGGCTGTGGTGTCGGGATTCTGAATTATTTCATTTTTATCATTATTGCTGCTTTTATCTCGGGATTGATGGTAGGTCGAACTCCCGAATTCCTGGGTAGGAAGATTGAGACCAGGGAGATGCAATATTCTGTTTTTATTGTCCTTCTCGGGCCGCTAATCATACTTTCTGGAACAGCGGTTGCAGCGTATCTTTTTCATATAGATCCAAACGGAAGAAGTGCCTGGTTAAATAACCCTTCATTTCATGGTTTTTCTGAAATGCTCTATCAGTATACTTCCAGCTTTGCCAATAACGGTTCCGGGTTTGAAGGGCTGGGAGATAACACTCCCTTCTGGAATATTACCACAGGATTCGCTATGTTATTCGGGCGTTACCTTCCGATCATAGGGCCGGTTGCAATTGCAGGTTATATGGCACAGAAAAAGTTCATTCCTCCGGCAGCCGGAACCTTGAGTACTGACACCATGACTTTTGGGATCATGACCTTTGCTGTGATTATAATTGTTGCTGCACTTGATTATCTGCCAGCCCTTGCACTCGGGCCTATTGCAGAATTTTTATCGATTCACTAACTGATAAATTAAGTTAAGTTCATATGAGTTCAAAGAGAAAAAAGACCAGCTTATTCGACAAACGATTCATTAATCAGGCCCTGGCACAGTCTTTTATAAAATTGAACCCGGGTACGATGATTAAAAATCCGGTAATGTTCACAGTTGAGATAGGAACGCTGGTGATGCTGGTAGTATCGGCAATTACGCTCATTAACAGAAATGGAGACCAGGGGAGTTTTGTATATAACTTTACAATTGCTATAATCTTGCTTATCACAGTGTTGTTCGCCAATTTTGCAGAAGGGATTGCTGAAGCAAGAGGTAAAGCCCAGGCTGAGTCGCTTAGAAAAACACGTCATGATACACCGGCTCACAGGGTACTTCCGGATGGGACCCTTGAACACATCAGTTCGGCATTGCTCAGGAAAGGTGACATGTTTATGGTGACTGCTGGAGAAGTGGTTCCTGCTGACGGTGAGATAATAGAAGGAATGGCTTCTATTGATGAATCTGCCATTACCGGAGAGTCGGCCCCTGTGATACGTGAAGCAGGTGGAGATAAATCTGGCGTAACAGGAGGTACCACAGTACTTTCTGATTCCATAAAAGTGATAGTTACTACTCTTCCCGGTGAATCCTTTCTTGATAAGATGATTGCACTTGTAGAGGGAGCTAACAGGCAAAAGACGCCGAATGAAATCGCTTTGACCATTCTTCTGGCTGGTTTTACACTGATCTTCATCATTGTCTGCGTTACATTAAAGCCATTTTCCGATTATGCGAATACCCTCATAACAATAGCATCCATGGTTTCTCTATTTGTTTGTCTTATCCCCACTACCATTGGCGGGCTATTGTCAGCAATCGGCATTGCAGGAATGGATCGGGCTTTGCGGGCAAATGTTATCAGCAAATCCGGGAAGGCAGTTGAAACGGCCGGTGATATTGATGTCCTTTTACTTGACAAGACAGGAACCATTACTATAGGAAACCGGAAAGCCACGAATTTTTATCCTGCAAGTAACGTTGATATGTCTCATCTTATTAATTGCAGCACCCTATCCTCCTTTGCCGATCAAACACCCGAAGGGAAGTCTATTGTGGAATTAGCAGGAACAAAACAGGATATTAAATCCCTTTTTACCGTCCAGGGGAAATTTATCAAATTCACAGCAGAAACAAGGTCAAGCGGGATTGACATCGCGGATGGAACAAAAATCAGGAAAGGAGCTTATGATTCTATCCGTAAAATGACAGAATCCTGTGGAAATCGATTTCCGAAGGAAGTAACGGGGAAAGTAAAAGAGATCTCTGAGAACGGGGGTACCCCATTGGTGGTTGCTGAAAATAATAAAGTAGTAGGTGTGATTGAACTTCAGGATATTATAAAACCCGGCATCCAGGAACGATTTGCACGTTTACGCAGGATGGGGGTGAAGACTGTAATGGTGACGGGGGACAATCCACTCACTGCAAAATATATCGCCACAAAGGCCGGGGTGGATGATTTTATAGCGGAAGCTACACCAGAAGATAAGCTTAAGTATATCAGGAAAGAACAAATAAGCGGGAAATTGGTTGCGATGATGGGAGATGGAACCAATGATGCCCCTGCTTTGGCACAGGCCGATGTAGGAGTTGCAATGAACAGTGGTACACAAGCGGCCAAGGAGGCAGGTAATATGGTGGATCTTGACAATGATCCGACAAAACTTATTGAGATCGTTGAGATAGGGAAACAGCTTTTAATCACAAGGGGCACATTAACGACATTTTCAATAGCTAATGATGTTGCCAAATATTTTGCCATTGTTCCTGCACTTTTCATCACCTCTATTCCTGCGCTTCAGGCTTTGAATATCATGCACCTCCACAGCCCGCAATCTGCAATACTTTCAGCAGTCATTTTCAATTCACTTATAATTCCAATGTTGATTCCATTAGCTTTGAGAGGAGTGAAATACCGGCCTATAGGAGCAGGAGCTTTGTTACGGCAGAATTTACTTATTTACGGTGGCGGAGGCGTTGTTGTACTATTCATCGGGATTAAATTGATCGATATTCTTATACAATTTATTATTTGAAGGTAAATAGGCAATAGAAATGAAAAAGTACATCATTCAATCACTGCTTCTTACTGTTTTCCTCATCCTTATACTGGGTTTTATTTACCCGTTGTTTATACGGGGCATAGCTTACATGTCGCCAGGTTCAGGAAATGGTACAGAAACGATTTATAAAGGCAGAGTCGTCGGATTTGATCTGATCGGAGAGGATTTCACAAGTGACAAAAACTTTCATGGAAGGCCATCTTCCGTTGGCTATAATGCTTCCGGTTCAGGAGGTTCCAATAAAAGTATCTATAATCCTGACTATATAAAAACAATGGAAGCTACTCTTGATACTTTTCTTGTTCACAATCCCGGAATAACGAGAAAAGATGTTCCTGTTGAATTGATCACTTCTTCGGGAAGCGGCCTGGATCCGGATATTTCTCCTGCCGCGGCTTATGTTCAGGTTCCGCGAATTGCAAAAGCGCGTGGACTCAGGAGTGAAGAAATCCAAAGTCTTATAAAAAAGATGACAGAAAGACCATTTCTGGGATTTTTAGGCCCTGAAAAGGTAAATGTGTTGAAACTCAACATCGAACTGGATAAACTTCAATAACTTTACTGTAGAATTCGTCCTGAGATGGAACAAAGGGAACAGAATGTTGAACGTTTTCTTGAGCTTATACGACAATCGAGAAAAGGTAAATTCAAGCTCTATATCGGCATGATTGCCGGTGTCGGGAAAACGTACCGTATGCTAAAGGAAACCATAGGCTTGATCAGGAAGGGAGTTGATATTCAGATCGGTTTTATTGAAACACATGGCCGGGAAGATACTGCAAGGCTTTTGGAAGGGCTTTCGATAATTCCCAGGAAAAAAGTATTTTACAAAGGGAAGGAGTTGGAAGAAATGGATCTGCAGGCGATCCTGAATATCCATCCGGAAATCGTCGTTGTAGACGAACTTGCACATACCAACATACCGG
>JBEKQA010000076.1:0-14274 GCA_049520195.1 Bacteroidales bacterium | reverse complement strand
CTTAAAATGATTGAGGCATAAGAAGGATGAGCATTTTTCTGAGCAATGACCTGAAGTGTATATGCAATGCATACAGAAATGACTCCTCCATAAAGAATCGGTACTGCTGCTTCAATGATTTTTTCTAGAATGATTGGTTCTATAAGACAAGCTACGATCAGGTTTAAAAATGCACAGATAGCAAATTGCCCTGTAGCCAGGTGATAGGAATTCATCCTTGGGGATAACCAGCCGATCAACAGCACATGAAAAGTAAAAATAATAGCACAGCCAAACACAAGAAGATCCCCACGTTCGATTCGGAAACCGCTTTTAATACTTAATAAATACAAGCCTGTCGCTGAAAATATTACTCCAAGCCAGGTATAAAGATTCGTCTTATGGCCGAGAAAAATTCCTGCAATTGGAACAAAAACAACATAAAGGCCGGTAATGAAACCTGCTTTCCCTGCAGTTGTGGTCTGTAATCCGACCTGCTGAAGAGAAACACCGAAGAAAAGGAGGATTCCAGTACATATGACACCTATGATAATTTTCCTCTTGCCTGTTAACAGTGAAGGATCTTTAGGTGTGAATTTCTTTCCAAAAAAGAGAAAGGGAACCAGAACCAGTGTGCCCAGTAGGAATCTGACTCCATTAAAGGTAAAGGGCCCGACATATTCCATCCCGACACGCTGAGCTACAAAGGCAAAGCCCCAAATGATGGCTGCAAGTAATAAGGTGAAGTCAGAGCGAAGTTTGGCTGACATTAATTTTATTTCAATGGTTTAGAAGCTTATCTTTCCTGGTTATTGATTTATTTCAATTTCATCCGCAAAGATCCAGGCCTTATTTCCTGCTCCCGGATGCCATGACGGGCAAATACCTCGGTTTTTAGCAACCATCCTGACGTATCGGGCAGAAGTTTCCAACTTTAGAGAGAAATCTTTCAATATGGCGCCTTCTTTGTTGTCAGGGATATCATTCTTTATTGTTCCCGCATTTCTGAATGTAATACCATCGTCAGAAAGGTAGAAATTGACTTCTACAGGAAAGAAAATCCATGATCCTTCATCCTGAAGGAAACTTCCAGCTAATGAAGTAATGGACTGCTTTTCTCCGAGGTCAACAGTTGCATCAATATCAGCCCCTTCATAACCCTGCCAGGTACCAGTCCGGAAATCTGCTGAGCCTCTTTCGAAATCAATGAGTGCCATGTCACCGCCAGCACTATATTGAGGGGAATATTTTGTTTTCAAAGTGATCTTTCGGTTTTCAGGAATTTTCCGGAATGTGGAAACAGTTCTGAAGCTCTGTGGTAATCCATTGATTTCTGCAACGGCTTTAATTGTAGTTGTCTCAGCAATTAAGAGTGGATGACTATAGACTGGAGACTTTACCGTTGGCTCACTGTCATCCAGTGTATAATAAATTTTCTCTCCTTTAACCGGAACAGTCATCGTAATAGTAGTTGTATCTGAGAAGTTTTTCTTCCCTTTTAATATACTGGGTACTGAAGAAATCAGATTATCACTGATGGAAGTGGACGGTGCATCACCTGGATGAGTACCCCAGCTTTTATTGGGATTGGGTCCCATGAGAAATGTTAATACTCCTCCTGCAAGGATATCAGAATGAGTGATATAGCATTTATTATAGGGCTTGCCATTCAAACTAGCCGACTGGATATAGAAATTCTTCTCGCTTACCCCATCTGCCTTTATCGTGAATGTTTTCCCATTATCCAGATGAAGAGATGCCTGGGAAAATAAAGGCGATCCGATCGCATATACAGGATAACCAGGTGTCAACTGGTAAAAACCCATTGCACTCAGCACATACCATGCCGACATCTGTCCACAGTCGTCATTGCCGCACAACCCATCCCTGGAATTGAAATATAATTCATTGCAGATCCAGTGTGTTAATTCCTGGGTTTTCCATGGCTCACCAGAATAATCATAAAGATAAGCGATGTGATGACTGGGTTCATTGCCATGTGCATACTGCCCGATCATTCCACTGATATCCGATTGATCTCTTCCAGTGGTTTTCGATTCTGCAGCAAATAAAGCATCGAGTTTCTTTGTAAATTGTTCTTTCCCGCCAAGTAGTGATATAAACCCATCCATGTCCTGCGGAACGTAAAAGCTGTATTGCCAGGCATTTGCTTCTGTGTAATTGAAATTGACTTCCTCGGGATCAAAAGGTGAGAACCATGTATTGTTCATTTTAGCCCTCATAAATCCCGTCGTAGGATCAAATATATTCTTGTAATACTGGGCACGCTGAATATACCTTTTGTAATCAGTCTCCTTTCCTGTTGATTTCGCCATCTGTGCAATACACCAGTCATCATAACTGTATTCAAGTGTTTTTGAAACTGATTCACTCTCTTTGTCTCCAGGGATAAATCCTTGAGTCCGGTAATATTTCAATCCAAGATGGTCCTGTTCTGCACTGTGTTTCATTGCATTGAGTGCTTCATCAACATCATAATCCCGGATTCTTTTGATATATGCATCTACAATCACAGGTACAGAATGATATCCGATCATACAACCTGTTTCATTACTGGAGAGTTCCCAAACCGGTAACATCCCTCCATCTTCGTATTGATGTAAGAAAGTTTTAATGAAATCATTATCACGTCGAGGTTCGAGCAAGGTATATAAAGGATGTGCTGCCCGGTAAGTATCCCATAATGAAAATACTGTATAATAATCAAAACCTTTTGCCTGGTGGACTTTCAGATCACGTCCAAGATACTTCCCATCTACGTCCATATAAAGGTTTGGATTAAGAAAGGCATGATACAATGCTGTGTAAAAGGTTGCCCTTTGATTTTGTGTTCCTCCCTGAATTTCAATTTTTGATAATTCTTTATTCCATGCCATCGAAGCATCTTTCACCACTTTCTCAAAATCCCAGCCGGGAATCTCTGTATCCAGGTTTTTCCTGGCTCCATCACAACTTACAGCCGACAAGCCAACCTTTACAAGGATTTTCTCATTCTCCTGTGTGGAAAAAGTAAAACAGGATATGATACTATCTCCGTTTATTTCTTTTCCAACAAGGATATTGCTATTCAAACTGTTAACCCTGCAAGATGTGAAGGGCTTTGAAAATCTGGCAACAAAATAAACAATTTGTCTCTGTGCCCATGCCTGGGAGATCCTCATACCTTCAACTTCAGTATCGGAAACAATCTTTAACGAAGATTCAATTACTTTGTCCCGGTGTTTCAAATCTATCACAATTCCGGCGACTTTGGATGCTGGGAACGTATAGCAATGAAATCCTGCTCTCAGTGTGGCAGTAAGTTCTGCTACAATATGATTGCTATTCAAATAAACTTTGTAATATCCTGCTTTTGCTTCTTCTCCCTGTGGTGTGGGATGAAAAACTGAACGATAGCCATAATTAGCCAGGCTTACATTCCCGGTAACGGGCATTACAAGGATGTCCCCATAATCTGAACACCCGGTACCATTTAAATGAGTATGACTGAATCCATAAATTATTGTATCTGTTCCGTAATATCCGGAGCAGGCATCCCAGCCATCCAGACGTGTGTCAGGACTGAGCTGGACCATCCCAAATGGAAGGCAGGCTCCCGGGTATGTGTGACCATGACCACCTGTGCCTATAAAAGGATTGACGAAATCTGTCTGATGATCGTTCTTCTGACTGAAACAGTTCAAAACGAGAGAAATTAGCAGCGCTGAGAACAGAATATTTTTATTCATTTCAATATCAGCGTTTTAGGATTTGTAATTCAACACATACCGGCAGATGATCTGATGGGTATTTATTATCTCTGTTAAAGGTCAGAACCAGGTGTCTTATAACCTTGATTATTGGAGCATTCTTTAGAAAAATATAATCACAGGTGTTCCCTTTTTGGGGATTGAATGGGAAATCAATAAAAGTATAATCCGGTCCTCCCGGTTTAGTCATTGAAAGATTTTGAGTATTTACTAATGCCCCTTGTCCTGAGGTTAAAGTCTGAATTGGAACACTGGAAGTGGAATCATTGAAATCACCGGTAATGATGCAAGTCGAATTTCCCGCAATTTCCGTGATTTTCTCCTTTAGCAATTTTGCACTTTGCGCACGGGCTTCCGCGCTTGCATTATCAAAATGAGTATTAAATACGAACAGGATATTATTGCTGTTTTGATCCATCAGCTTTACCCAGGTTACAATACGGGTACAACCCATTTTCCACGATCGTGATCCTGGTACTGACGGTGTTTCAGATAACCAGAAAGTCGAACCTCCTAATTTTATGAACCTGATGGAACGATAAAAGATCACAGAATATTCTCCTTTTTCGGCTCCATCATCTCTGCCCACTCCCGCCCATGTATAATCTTTTAGAAATTCCTGTAACCCATCAACCTGATTTTTTAATGCTTCCTGGAAGCCCACAATATCAGGTCCTTCCTGCAATAAAATATCTTTAATAAGCGGCAGTCTGTTCTTCCACGAATAGTCTCCGTCTGCAGGATTGTCATACCGGATGTTAAATGTCATCACCTTTAACCCCGATCGCTGTCCTGATGCGAAAAGTGTGCAAAATAAAGCTGCAAAAAGAACCAATAATCTCCTCATATTTTATGTTTTTTACGGTTTCATTATTAATATGTATCAGCAATCGTCAATATTTTTAAGCTACTCTCAAGGCTGGTATTCAGGTCATTAGTGGTAAAAGTAATCGTCCTCGACTCCCCGGGCAGGAGATCAAAGAAATTATCTGAAAATGATCCTTCATTTTCGGATGAAAGGTAGATGTTTTTTGCCAGCCTGTCTGTTGTAAGTGTGATTAGATAACCTTTCTCAATTTTTTTGATTGATTTACTGATCATTGGCTTTTCCAAAAGGAGATCTTTTACGGGATTGAAATAGATGTAATTCCTGGAAAGAATTCTATTTCCAGAAGTTAATTGTGCAGTAAAGATCAATCTCTCCGGATCCTTTCCTCGTATCAACCTGGCTATCAATGTTTCAAAGACACAGGCTGAGGAATTATTCCTTACTGTGACATGCATCATAGTGTCAAAGGATTTTTGTCCTTTAAAATCCGATAGATAAAGATAGAGATCTGCATTGCAGTCTTTTAGACTGTCTGAAATGACAAAGACCTTTAATTTGTTGCTCTCAATTACTGGCGATACGAGTAAAGTTGCATATTCATTTTTCACGAAGTAATTTAAAGCTTTTTGATTTCCATAATAATCTCTTGAAGACCAGGAGACAACCGGCCAGCAATCATTTAGTTGCCAATAAAGCGTTCCCATGCAATATGGTTTTGCCCTGCGGTGAGCTTCAATAGCTGTTTTAATTCCCTCTGCCTGAAGTACCTGGCTGACATAGTCATAAGATTCAAAGTCTTTGGGCTTTTCATAATCCCTAAGAAGGTATTCATCAATGGTCTCATATCCAACAGGATGCTTCTGGTGGGTCTTCATTACAGTTGACCCCAATTGCCGATCTGAGGCTGATGTGAATTTATAAATCGATTCCATCGGCGGAAACCCCTGGAATCCATACTCACTCATAAACCTTCCTGTTTTACCACAGAAAGAAGAAAAGGGCTCTTTTCCCCACCAGACGCCCCAATAATGCATATCTCCTTCTTTTAAACTTTCCTTATGCCCCCATCCAAAGAGCGGAGAGGACTGAATATAAGGACGTTGTGGATCATATCTCGAAATAACATCCGGAAGTGTCACTCTGAAAATACTCACATAGCTTCTCCAGATCTGAGCAGAATCCCCAGGTGTATAACCGTACTGTTTCTGCCATCCCCAATTCTTCCATCCTTCATCGATCTCATTATTACCGCACCATAAGGCGATACATGGATGATTTCTTAACCGGGTGACGTTTTCTATGGCTTCCTCCCTGACATTATTTATAAAAGTCCTGTTCCCCGGATACATGGCACAGGCGAACATAAACTCCTGCCACACCAGGATACCGTTCTCATCACAAAGGTTGTAGAAAGTATCTTTTTCATAGGTGCCGCCTCCCCAAACCCGTAACAGGTTCATATTTGCGGCTTTAACAGAAGCAATTAAAGCCTTATATGCAGAATCTGTAACACTTGGAAGGAAGTTATCCTGGGGAATATAATTGGCTCCTTTCATAAAAACAGGAACGCCGTTCACATTAAAGTAAAAACTGCTTCCTGCCGTATCCTTGTCCTGACACAGCTCAACAGTTCGAAGTCCCAGCTTCTGTATACCTGAAGCCACCTGTTTCCCTTGATAATTAACATAATAACGGATAGGGTAGAGGTATGGATCACCGAGCCCATTTGGCCACCAGCGCTTTGGGTTTTTTATCTGGAAATCGACTGAAGAGCTATTTAACCCAGTCTGAAGAGGAACCATTTTTTTTGCCACAATCTTCCCATTTACAGTAAGTTGAATGGATGCTGATCCTTTTACTGTAGAACGGAGGGTGAATACCCCTGTAAGATCAGCAACAGAATCAGTTAGTTTCTTTTGAATGTATTGGACTGCCTCGACATTCAACTTGTTCCAGCAGCGCAGAAAGATCGGTTTCCAGATTCCACAGGTTATAAGTGTTGGACCCCAATCCCAGCCAAATTGATAAGCCGATTTTCTGCATACAACCTTCTCATCACCAGGGAGTTTCTGTCCTAGAAGCTTGTAACGGATATTATCTTCAGCAATCGTTGAAGGAAATTGAATTCTCAGATTATTGATCCCAGGTCTTAAAAGATGTTTGATATTTGCATCCCATTCCCTGAACATATTGTCCGCAACAATAATCAGAGAATCGTTGAGGTAAACATTTGCATATGTGTCCAGTCCTTCGCATACAAGTTCAACATTCGATGACCTGATAAGAGTATCTGAGACAAGGAATGACTTTTCATACTCCCAACTTGTATCACTGACCCATTGAACTTTTTTTTCATTATCGCCAATAAAGGGGTCTGGAATGATCTTGTTCCTGATCAGATCTGTATGAACACATCCCGGGACATTAGCATTCATCCATTCGTTGGTTCCGGCTTTCCTGAATTTCCATTGTCCTCCAAGGTCAAGTTTTTTTAAGTCTTGTGAAAAGAGGTGATAAGAGACAATAGTGCAGATAACCAGGAGGATTGATTTCAGGGAAAATCTCATAAACATCAGGATCTTGCTTGACCGTAACAAATGTACCATTTTTTCAATATAGTTTGAGAAGTTGAATCTTAAATGAAATCCCACCTTTCGTTTCAGAATTAAGTTTATAAACTAAATTGAGATAACAAATTTTGTTGTAATTTCGGATAATTATTTATTCAATTTATTTTCATGAACGGAACTGAAATAGAAAACTTTAGGCATGTTTTTACCGATCTCTACGGAACGCTGGGGAATAATCCTTTACTTTTCTTTGCTCCCGGCCGTGTCAATCTGATTGGCGAACACACCGACTACAACGGGGGATTCGTTTTCCCTTGTGCAATTCAATACGGGACCTATTTGCTCATCCGGAGGACAAATGACAAATTCATAAAGTTTGCTTCTATGAATGATCCGCAGAAAGGGGTTATCCCTGTCTCTGACCATTTTATCCGGCAGGAGATTCGCTGGATCAACTATCCACTCGGCATTATTGAACAATTTCTGCAAAAAGGAATTCCTATAGATGGAATAGAGCTTTTGTTTTATGGAGATATACCAAATAATGCCGGTCTGTCATCTTCAGCTTCAATTGAAGTGGTCATGGCCTTTACCCTGAATTACATGTTTAATACAGGTTTTGACATAATTGATCTGGTTAAATTGTCTCAGAAGGCAGAGCAGGAATTTGCAGGTGTAAATTGCGGCATCATGGATCAGTTTGCCGTGGGTATGGGAAAAGCCAATCATGCTATTTTTCTGAATTGTAACACGTTGGAATATAAGCTAGTTCCGGTTCCTCTCATAGGGTACAAACTGATCATCGCGAACACAAACAAGCCCAGGAGTCTGGCTGATTCCAAATACAATGAGCGGGTTGCAGAATGTCAGCTTGCCGTTGCTTTTCTTAAAGAGAGGTTCTCTATAAATAAATTGGGAGATCTTGGATTCCCGCAGTTTTTTAAGGCACAGGATAGTATTCCTGATGAAATTGTGCGAAAAAGAGCACGGCATGTAATCTCTGAAAACCAGCGTGTCTTGGCATCCGTTTCATGTTTGCTTAAAAATGACTTGCCCCAGTTTGGAGTTCTTATGAATGCATCACATGATTCCCTGCGGGATGACTATGAGGTAACAGGCTTCGAATTGGATTCTCTTGTTGAAGAAGCTTGGAAGATCCCGGGAGTTCTCGGGTCCAGAATGACAGGAGCGGGATTTGGAGGATGCACAGTTAGCCTTGTTCGTGAAAGTGCGGTGCCTCTTTTTATTGATGAAGTGGGCAAGAAATATAAAATTAAAACCGGTCTCACAGCAGATTTTTATGTTGCTGAGATAAGTGATGGCGTTCAGATACTGGAGAAATAATGACAGATTAGGATTCAATTAATGGTGAGGCAATTAATAAAAAAATCTCTTGACTCATGAAAAAGAAAAAGAGCAAAAATAAGGAGCCAAAGGAATTAATTAAAGAAGATATTCCTCAGGTATTGAAGAAAAAAATGCCAACTGATTTTTACGAAGAAGAACTGGCCAACCTTCAGATTGAACTTGTAAAACTCCAGGAGTGGATAAAATACAAAGGACTGAGGGTAGTCGTTCTCTTCGAAGGCCGCGATGCTGCCGGCAAGGGTGGGGCGATAAAAAGAATTACAGAATGTCTTAATCCCCGCATATGCCGGATTGTTGCACTCGGCATCCCTACCGAACGGGAAAAAACACAATGGTATTTCCAGCGCTATGTAGATCAACTGCCGGCCGCGGGTGAGATGGTTCTGTTTGACAGAAGTTGGTATAATCGTGCTGGGGTTGAGCGTGTTATGAAATTTTGTACGGATGATGAATACTGGGATTTCCTGAAATCCTGTCCGTCATTTGAGTCTATGTTGATCCGGTCAGGGATAATCCTTATAAAATACTGGTTTTCTGTCAGTGACATGGAACAGGAACGTCGGTTCATTGAAAGGATCAAAGATCCGACCAAACGCTGGAAAATAAGTCCTATGGACATGATGGCAAGAACAAAATGGATCGGGTATTCCAGAGCAAAAGATGAAATGTTCCTTTATACTGATACAAAAGAATCTCCCTGGTATGTTGTGGAAGGCGACGACAAGCATCGGGCAAGGTTAAATTGCATAAATCATCTGCTAAGTTTGATCCCCTATAAAAAGGTGCCCAGGGAAAAAATCACACTTCCCCCGATCGAAAAAGATGATGGCTATGTAAGACCCCCAATTTCAGAACAAAACTTTGTCCCAGAAAAGTATTGAGAATCAATAAATAATGATTTCCTGCAACGGGTTAAAGACTCATGCCGGATTTCTCACTTTGCTACTTCAAATTTGTAGAGGGTGACTTCTTGAAATTTCTCCCCAGGTCGCAGGATAGTATTCGGAAATGACGGTTGATTTGGCGAATCAGGAAAATGCTGTGTTTCCAGGCACAAACCAAAATGTTGCTTATAAACCTTCCCCTCTTTGCCCGTAATGGTCCCATCGAGGAAATTACCCGTGTAGAATTGTACTCCAGGTTGAGTTGTAAACACACTTACTTTCCTTCCCGATATCGGATCTTCAATTACCGCAGCAAGACTTAATTCATTATCTTTTCTAATGATCATATAATTATGATCATAGCCTCCTTTGACCTTATCGATCCGTTCACCGATACTATGAAAATCCTTGAAATCCATTGGTGTTCCTTTAACCGGTAATTGTTCACCAGTCGGGATAAGTTCATCATTCACAGGCGTATAGTAGTCGGAATTGATCATTATCCTATGTCCAAGTACATTTGTATCAGCTTCTCTGAGGTTGAAATAAGTGTGATTGCAAAGATTTACCGGTGTCGGCTTATCCGTCTGGGCTTCAATTGTCAGCTTTACTTTGTTTGATGAATCCAGCAAATAAGTAACCATCACTGAGACATTTCCGGGATAACCTTCTTCTCCATCTTTACTTAGATAGGTTAGAATAAGCCCGACTCCTGTTGAATCGTTGATCTCTTTTGCATCCCAAACCACTTTGTCAAATCCCTTCAGCCCGCCGTGAAGACTATTATTTCCATTATTGATGGCTAGTTTATAGACTTTATTATCAAGCTTAAAAGTTCCCTTGGCAATACGGTTTGCGTATCTTCCCACGAGTGCACCAAAATAGGGAGTGGCTGTTTGATAGCCTTTAAGGTTATCATAACCTAAAGTGATGTCTCCCATCTTGCCATTTTTATCAGGAATCAAAATAGAAGTAACTATTCCACCGTAATTTGTGATTTTCACAACGATACCGTTATTGTTTTTAAGGGTATAAAGGAAAACATCCTTATTATCAACCTTTCCCCAGTTCTCTTTCATAATTGACATCTTTACAGAGTTATTTGTTTCAGCTTTTGTTTTCGTACTTCCGTCCCTACAACCTTCTAAGAAGATTGATGTGAAGATAAGAAGGAAAAGAAATCGATTAAATATTTTCATATTCTTCCAGATTATGATGGCAAACGTAAAGCAAATTAAATAATCCGCCAAACATAAGATAAAAATATCATGCAGTTTGAAAGAAACTTCATATTTTTGGAGACTTTTAATCCATGCCGGATTCAGGCAATTAATCAATAATTTATTGAAAAGAAGGTTCAGATTCAGTGATAAAGTGGTGCTCATTACAGGCGCTTCCGGAGGAATTGGTGAAGCAACTGCAAGGGCTTTTGACCGGGAAGGAGCTAAAATAGTTCTCGTCTCCCGGAGAAAAGAAAAACTGGATGAAATAGCTTCTGGGTTGAAGGAGGTATTTGTTATTGAAGCTGATTTGAGCGATCCGGCAGCCGCAGTTCAAATGATCGATGAAACGATAAAAAGATTTGGTCGCCTTGATATTTTAATCAATAATGCGGCAAGTATCATAGTTACGCATTCTGAAGAAGTCGATCCTGAAGATCTTGTAAAAGCATTTCGAACCAACCTGGTGGCTCCTGTGGTGGCTTCACAAACTGCACTCAGATATTTCAGCAAGCAAGGAACCGGACAGGTTATCAACATTGGATCTCCCGGTTTCATGATGGGGATACCATTTTATTCTCCTTATGTGTGCTCAAAGGCAGCTTTGTCAGCATGGACAAGGACAATACAGGCGGAATGGGCGGGTAAAGGCATTACGATCTCTGAATATTTCCCTGGCTATATTAGCACTGATTCCCGCCCTGAATCAAGAATAGGGGAGGTGCCACAGGATTTTCTGATGTCTGAGAAACAGAATTTCCTAACCCGGATCTTTGCTAAGCCAAAGACACCTGAAAGCGTGGCAGATGACTTAATCAAACTTGCGCTTAAACCCATACTTTTGATGCATTCAGGAATGGGTGTCAAAATAGGAACTTTTATTTCTAATCTTCCCGCATTCCGGTTATCAATCGCCCGTCAAATGGCTGAGACGGCCAGAAAAAAACTAAACAAATAACGAAAGATGAGACAACCAATACCTTTGAAGGAACGTCGGATTGACTACATTTATATTACCTTTTTTATTCTTAACCTGCTGTTCATCACCTATATAATTGATATTGAGCAGCTGGTGATCAAAGATCCCGCTAATTTCAAATATCCTGTCTGGCCCTTGCCTTTTTTCATAGATATGGTTCACTGGTATGGCAATAACTTTGATCCCCTGTTGATGGCAAGGCCGGTCTGGTGGAAAGCCACAATATGGCTTGACGCACTTTTCTTTGGCCCCTATTACCTCCTTGCTGCATATGCATTTATAAAAGGAAAAGACTGGATACGGGTACCTACCTTCATTATAATGTCTATTCTTTTTACAAATGTTTTTATCATTCTTAGTGAAGAGATTTGGGGCCTTACTCCTGCAAAGAATCTCCCGATGGTACTATTGTCAAATGCAGCCTGGTTTCTCTTTCCGGTATTTCTGATCTGGAAAATGTCGAAGAATCAACACCCATTTACGAGGGAATAACCTGGACGAAGAGTCATTTTTATTTTGTGTCACTCAGTTTATAATGAATTTATTGACACAAAATAAACAAGTGTTTTTATATTTTATAAAGGTGAATGATTGATAAATACGTGCTGTCAGTTAAACCGATTAATTAATCAAAGTGAAGAGTGATTAAGACTACTTCGGGACGGTTGCCAATCCTCATTGGAGGACCCCATGTTCCAAAACCGCAGGAAACATAAATATTGGTATTCCCTTTTTTCTTATAGCCCCAGCTTACTTCGTAAATTGCATTGGTGATATAGTTAAAAGGCCATATCTGTCCGTGGTGGGTATGACCGGATAGCTGAAGATCTACTCCCAATTCTTCGGGTTTTAAAAGTTGAAAAGGCTGATGATCCATCAAAATTATCGGGAAAGAATGGTCAACGCCTCTGAGGATCTCAGCCAAAGGTTTCCTTTGTTTTCCTGTAAACCGCTGCCTGTCACGATCTTCCCTGCCTGCAAGATAGAAACGGCCATCAATAAATTCAGCAGTATCGGATAAAAATTTGATGTTATGAGCTGTCAAATATGCAACAGCTTCTTGGGCGCCTCCGATATACTCATGGTTTCCCGTTATTGCATAGACTCCAAGCGGTGCATAGAAGTTTTTCAGAGTTTCGCCCAGATTTCTTCTGATTACAGGGCCAAGATCCTCATCAACAAGATCTCCGGCAAGAAGGATGATATCAGGATGAAGGTCATTGATCATTCTTACAAGCCTGGCTGCGCCTCGCTTTCCAACAAGCGTTCCAAGATGAATATCTGAAGCCATTGCGATTTTTAATGTTTTGGATCCGGTTACCTTCTTGGAAATATTTAAATCCAATGATTTTACAACTGGATTTCTCGCATTGATGAAACCTGTTGTGACAATTATTAGTACCAATCCGGTTGTGACTAATAATGTTATAAGCTTGGTTTTCTGATAGTCAGCATAGAAGATTTGAGGAAAGAAAGGAATGAAATGATTGACGAGCCGGGCAAGGTCAATGACCAGGATAGCAAGGATAAAATACACCATTGCTCCAAGCCAGAACGACCCGATCCAGGTCATGACTTCGGTAAAATCACATGGATAAGCTCTCTCAAGGAAACGTGCAACAATAAAGGATCCTACTATCACCCAAAAGGCTATTACCGCCCATATCCTGAATGGTCCGGATGGGATCGCTTGCATGAATTTTGTAAAAATATAGGTATTTATCAGACCATAGACGACAAATACGATCGAGAAGAATATGAGGAATGGTGCTAACTTCATATCAAAATTGAAAATAGATGAAAGGTTGTATTCCTGAACTTTTAAACTGGTAAATAAAGACGATCACACAGATAATTATTGCAACTTTGCGTATCTCAGGCAATGACACAAAAGAACGCTTCACCGCCTCTTTTATTTTGGGAGGGAACCAAACCAAGAGGAATCCCGCAATGAGAAGAATGACATCTTTCCAATATGATCTGATGATCTGACCCATCAATTCGCTGTGGAATTGGAATAATAGCTTCTTCATCAAGATAATAAATCCTTCGGTACTTGTAATTCGAAAAATGATCCAGGAGAAAACGATGAAGTGAAAGGTAACAAATTGTGATACAAACGTTCTGTAAGGAGAATTCTTTCGTTTGGCCCGACTTTTAGGATAAAATAGCTTATGAAGAGCCAGGGCAAGGCCATGAACTCCTCCCCAGATGATGAAGTTAATTGCAGCGCCATGCCATAGACCGCATAGCAGGAAAGTGATAAATATGCCAGTGATATAGATAAGGAGTTCAGTCTTGATCCTAAAGTAACGGGGTTTTACCATCTTGTCTGACAGATAATAGGCAAAAGGAAGGAACAAATAATCCCGGAACCACGTCGTCAGACTCATATGCCAACGTTTCCAGAAGTCACTGATATTTCTTGCCCGGTAAGGGGAATCAAAATTTGGCGGCAACCTGTACCCAAGTATCAAAGCAATCCCAATGGCAAGATCAGTATATCCCGAAAAATCAAAATAGATCTGAAGCGTATAACCATAAATTGCAAGAAGGCTTTCAAAACCTGTGAACATATTCGGGTTATCAAATACACGGCTTACAAAATTTACAGACAGGTAATCTGCAAAGACAATCTTTTTGATCAGGCCTGAGAGTATAAGAAATACAGCCAA
>JBEKQA010000075.1:14790-24009 GCA_049520195.1 Bacteroidales bacterium | reverse complement strand
AGGAAATGGACGATGCAGATCAGAAACTGGGGTCAGATTGTTAACCAATTTGTTATTAATTTTGAAGATCGATGCCGAATTTAAATGCAGTTACCGTTTACACAAAATTCTTCACACCCTCTAATAATTACTTTCAAGATACTCTTTTACTCATAATAAATTATTTGAATATCAATACCTTATGAATTATTGATCTCATACAGAAGTAATAAATATTTACTCGGATTCACCGTACATGATAAAACTTAAGAATTATGTGCTTTAATCTGGGATTAAAGAATATTTTTAAATATTTGGCTACCTTTGCTTAAACAATTTGCTCATGTGGGGCTTCACTGAGTATCGGGAAAACGACTTCAATATATGGAATATCCGCTGGTATCCATCATCACAATAAATTATGATCACCCTGAGGTGACCTGTGATTTGCTTAATTCTCTGCGGTATATTAGTTATCCTTCTATTGAAGTCATTGTGGTGGATAATGCCTCACCAAATGATGATCCCTCAATTATTCAGCAATCATTCCCAGAGGTTCATTTTATTCAAAGTAAAGAAAATCTTGGATTTGCTGGTGGTAACAACCTGGGAATCAGGGCTGCAAAAGGGAAATATTTGTTATTCCTGAATAACGACACCACTGTTGACCGTGGCTTTCTTGAGCCAATGGTGACTAAATTTGAGGCTGATCCAGGGATTGGAGCCGTCAGTCCGAAAATTAGACTCTTTTATATTCCTGACTTTCTTCAATTCGCAGGTAGTTCACCCTTAAATCCATATACTCTAAGAAACAAAGGTTATGGTTACTGGATAAAGGATACCGGGCAGTTCGATTCAGATAAGTTGACTGCATTTGTTCATGGAGCCGCGATGATGGTTCCAATGGAAGTCATCCGTGAAGTTGGTTTGATGGCCGAATCTTATTTTCTTTATTATGAGGAACTTGATTGGGGCACAAGGATAAAAAATGCTGGTTATCAGCTTTGGTATATTCATAATTCAGTTGTATTTCACAAGGAATCTATCTCTACCGGGAAATTAAGCCCGTTAAAGATCTATTATATGAACCGGGCCCGTCTTCTTTACCTACGAAGAAATATTTCAGGTTGGACTTTTCTAGTAGCAATTATTTTCCAGCTTTGCATATCAATCCCTAAAAATGCATTGAAATTCCTGCTGACAGGAGAAAATGGTCAATTCAGGGCTTACCATAAAGCTGTAATGTGGCACTTGCATCATTTAAGTTCAAAAGAGATCCATTCGAATCCTAAATTGTAAAACAATATCAGGATTATGGCCCCGATTCTGCACAATATATATACGGTTATCCAGATCATATTCATGATATTCCTTGGTTCTTCGGTGCTCTATATCTTTATTTTTTCATTTGCCGGATTGTTTTATAGACAGAAAGCTTATCCGCAACATCCAGCATTGCATAAGATCGTTTTACTTATTCCTGGTTATATGGAAGATATTGTGATCAGGGAAGTTGCAAGCGATGCACTTTTACAAGACTATCCAAAAGAAGATTTCGAAGTTGTTATTATTGCCGATTCATTTCAGAAGGATACGCTTGATTTTTTGAATTCAATTCATATCAAGGTAATTGAAGTGAAATTTGACATAAGCACGAAGGCAAAGTCCCTTAATAAGGCAATGGAGCAACTTACTGATAAATACGACATTGCTGTTATTCTGGATGCGGATAACATGATGGCCAGGGATTTTCTCAGCAAGGTCAATGCTTCCTTTGAATCAGGATTTATAGCAGTACAAGGGCACAGAACTGCAAAAAACATGAATACTTCTCTTGCAATACTTGATGCTGTGAGTGAAGAAATAAATAATCATATTTTCAGAAAAGGACATCGTGCGCTAGGGTTATCTTCTGCCATTATTGGTTCTGGTATGGCATTCGAATATAATTTCTTTAAGGATATAATGTCGACTATAATGGCAATAGGAGGATTTGACAAAGAAATTGAATTAAAATTATTAAAAGAGGGCCATACTATTGAATATCTAGAAGATGCATATGTATATGATGAAAAGGTACAACGTGCAGAGGCATTTACAAATCAAAGGCGACGTTGGTTGTCTGCTCAGTATAAGTACTTTAGGACCGATATCTTTCCCTCTTTCAAGGCAATGATCACGAAAGGGAATATAGAATATTTTAACAAAGCTTTTCAATTTGCACAACCTCCAAGAATTTTATTGCTTGGACTGGTAATGCTTCTGACAATTTTATATTCCCTTCTTAATCATATTCTTGAAATCTCGTCGATTTATAGTTATATTTGGACAGGGATTTTCGTGATATGTTTATTCTCCTTTGTTTGTTCAGTACCAAGAAAGATGTACACCTGGAAGACATTACTGGCATTGACCTCATTACTTAAAGGTATGCGACTGATGTTCGGGTCATTAATACGGATAAAAGGAGCAAACAGACATTTTATTCATACGAAACACGGGGAATCCCAATAAACTAATATTTATGAGAATCGGAATTGAAGGGCAACGGTTGTATCGCGCAAAGAAACATGGGATGGACATGGTTGCCCTTGAATTGATCCGCAACCTTCAAGAGATTGATCATAAGAATGAATATATAGTCTATGTAAGTCCGGATGAAGATAGTAATGTGTTACATGAAACAGCAAATTTCAGAATCGTCGAATTGAAGGGTGGCTTTTATCCATTATGGGAACAAATAACATTGCCCAGGGCTGCTAAGAAGGATGGTTGTGAGATTCTTCATTGTACTAGTAACACGGCCCCCATCAATACAACCATTCCGCTTGTATTAACACTTCATGATATCATCTACATGGAGAGCAGCTATCCGAAAATATTCAGTGGGTCAGGAAGTTTATACCAGAAATTAGGAAATGTTTACCGCCGATTGGTCGTTCCCCGTGTCCTGAATAAAAGCGTTGCAATTATAACCGTTTCCAGGTTTGAGAAAAGAAGGATTGCTCTTTTTTTTGGAATGAATGATGATCCAAGGCTAAAAGCTATATATAACGGGGTCGGTACACATTTTACGCCGGTTACTGATGCAGCTGAACTGGCGAGAGTCAAAACCCTATATAAACTTCCTGATAAATTCTTCTTTTTTCTTGGGAATACAGATCCAAAGAAGAATACGAGAGGAACGCTTAAAGCGTATTCAGATTTTATCAAGCAAACGAGCAGTGATATTCAGTTGGTGATGCTTGATTATAATCGAACCGAACTTGAAAAACTGTTGAACCAGATTGGGGATATTTCAATAATTGACAGAATCATACTTACGGGATACATTAAAAATACAGATCTGCCTGCCATATATAGTCTATGCGCGGTTTCTCTCTATCCTTCGCTCCGGGAGAGTTTCGGGATCCCTATATTGGAAGCTATGGCTTGTGGCTCTCCTGTGATTACTTCCAATACCTCCTCCATGCCTGAAATTGCCGGCGATGCCGCAGCAATTATAGATCCATTTAAACCAGAAGAGATCACTTCTGCCATGGTGAATCTGACAACGAATGAGTTTCTGAAAAAAGAACTGGTCAGTAAGGGGATTAAGCAAGCTTCGAAATTCTCATGGCGTTCAATGGCAGAAAATGTACTAACTATTTACGAGGAGATCTATGCCCAAAAGCACAGCCCTCAAAATTAACAATTTATGATCCGCAACCGGGACATAGTAATTATCAGCATTCAGCCATGGGACGTAGAAATAGGAGGCAACGGCAAGAATATTGCCATTGAGTTTCATCGTTTTAACCGGGTTCTGTATGTCAATCCGCCTCTTGACCGTATATCGAGATTAAAAGAAAGAAAAGATCAAAAGATTAAAAAACGTATCAGGATCCGTAAAGGGACAGATCCAGATTTAGTACAAATAGATGATCAATTATGGACTCTTTATCCCAAAGTGCTTGTAGAATCAATAAATTGGATAGGTCTGCCATGGATTTACGATTTGTTTAACAAAAGGAACAATCGGCTTTTTGCCAAAGATATTCAAATTGCGGTTAGTCGTCTGGGGTTCAATAATTTCATTCTGTTCAATGATAGTTCCATGTTCCTTGGGTATTATTTAAAAGAATTGCTCACCCCGGAGATCTATTTATATTATACGCGTGATAATCTGATTGCAGTTGATTACTGGAAGCGACAAGGGGTGAGACTTGAAGCTGAACTAATGAATAAGGTCGATCTGGTAGTTGCAAATTCAACTTACCTTGCTTCCCAGGCTAGAAAATTCAATAGAAATTCATACTATGTCGGACAAGGTTGTGATGGCAGTTTATTTGATTCCAAACTTGTTACATCTGTACCGGCAGACATAGATAAGATTACTAAGCCCATTATCGGTTACATTGGGGTGTTGTTCTCTTTGCGACTTGATATTGAAGTCATTGAATACATTGCTGAAAATCGTCCAGACTGGAGTATAGTGCTTATCGGACCTGAAGATGACAACTTCAAAAACAGCAGGCTGCACCAATTAAAAAATGTTTATTTTCTTGGGACTAAACCTATGCCGGAACTACCCTCCTACCTAAGTCAGTTTGATGTTGCAATTAATCCCCAGATTCTAAATCCGGTAACCATTGGAAATTATCCAAGAAAAATTGATGAATACCTGGCCATGGGAAAACCAACCGTTGCAACCAAAACAGAAGCAATGTCAGCATTTGCTGAATTTACCTATCTAGCAGAAAATAAAGAAGAATATGGTTTATTGATCGAAAAGGCTCTTGAGGAGGATAATGACATGGCTCATATTAAAAGGGAACAATTTGCACATGAACACACTTGGGAAAATAACATCAGAGAAATATACAAGGCTATTCAAAGTTCGAAGATTTAATAATAAACAGTCTGATGAAAATTGTCGAAAAAATAAAGGGAAGTTCTAGGCTAAAAAAAATTGCACTTAAAGCCTTGATGCCAAAAAATCAATCAAAGCCCAGGTTGTGGGTTAAACTCTTTTTAAATCCTTTTAAACATAAAAGAGGGAAACATTCCTTAATTTGTCGGAGTGTCAGACTTGACGTAATGCCATTCAATAATTTTATTCTTGGCAATGATTCGACAATTGAAGACTTTTCTACCATTAATAATGGAGTTGGTGATGTCATAATAGGAGATCGTACCCGTATTGGGTTGAATAATGTATTAATCGGGCCTGTGAAGATCGGAAATGATGTAATGTTTGCACAGAACATCGTATTATCTGGTATGAACCATGGGTATGAAGATATTACCATTGCACCACGCCAGCAACCTGTTTCAAAGAAAAAGATAACCATTGAAGATGAAGTATGGATTGGGGCAACTTCAGTTATTGTTGCAGGAGTTACCATTGGCAAGCATTCAGTTGTTGCAGCAGGTTCTGTAGTGACTAAAGATGTTCCGCCGTATTCAGTTGTCGCAGGCAATCCTGCCCGAATGATGAAGCAGTACAACGAGAATAATCATAAGTGGGAAAGAATAAAGTAGTTTCAGGAATGCTTTTTCCTATATTGTTCAAGTTCCTGGACGAGACCTTCTGACGAAGATACAAACTGAATAAAGAGACTTTTCATATCATCCCCGGGGTTGTTATTTCCCAATAATTCGAGTTGAACCCATGAATCAGAATTTACAAGAAGAGCGTTATAAGCAACCTGGTTTTTCCCCATGAGTTCAAGATTATAGGCAAGCCTTGCCGAATCATTATCGCCGAAAGTTGCACAATTTGTTTTTAATGTGTGAGCATTTTCATCCAGTTCGTGAAAATCTTTATCCTCCACACTTTTTTTCAAGCTGATCATTCTCTGTGGATAATCACTTATGAACATATTTATCAGTTCCAAAATCAGATCTTCATCAAAACAGCCTAAACGGTCATTGAATATATCCCAATCAATCATAATGATTTTGTTAACTTGATAAAGAGTACGAGATTAATTTTTAACCTTGTGTATCTATGCCGATACAGAAATAGTCAAAACCTTTAGCTTTCATCTCGACCCTATCATAGATATTCCGTCCATCAAAAACCGCCTGTTTCTTCAATAACTTACTGACAACATTAAAATTCGGGAATTTGAATTCCGGCCATTCTGTGACAAGAACCAGACAATCTGAATCAATCAGAACATCATATTGATCCTTTGCGTATGAGATTTTATCGCCAACAATTCTTTTTGCTTCATTCATAGCGACTGGATCATAAGCTTTAACTTTTGCTCCTGCTTCAAGAAATTTATGGATCAGCACAAGCGACGGTGCTTCGCGCATGTCATCCGTCAAAGGTTTAAACGATAAACCCCACATCGCAATTGTTTTTCCTTTAACATCCCCATTAAAATATTTATTCACTTTATGGAATAAAGTTGATTTCTGGTCTTCATTCACCGCTTCTACAGATTTCAGTACTCTCAAATCATACTTGAATTCATTAGCAGTGTGAATCAATGCTTTAACATCTTTTGGAAAACAGGAGCCTCCGTATCCTATTCCCGGGTATATGAATTTATGACCGATACGGGTATCTGATCCAATACCTTTCCTAACCATATTAATGTCAGCACCCACAATTTCACAAAGATTAGCAATGTCATTCATAAAGCTAATTTTCGTAGCCAGCATAGAATTAGCCGCATATTTAGTCATTTCAGCAGATATGATATCCATAAAAATAACAGGATGACCATTCAAAGTAAATGGTTTATATAGACTTCTCATTAGTTCTTCCGCCCTTTCAGAATCCAATCCAATGACAATCCTATCGGGTTTCAGGAAATCGTCGATGGCTGCTCCTTCTTTGAGAAACTCAGGATTTGAAGCAACATCGAATTCAATATCAACATTACGCTTTTTCAATTCTTCCTGAACAGCTATTCTTACCTTCCTTGCAGTTCCTACAGGTACTGTACTCTTTGTTACGATCACCATATAACTCTGCATATTTTTACCACATTCAGAAGCAACGCCAAGAACATATTTCAGATCTGCACTTCCATCCTCATCAGGTGGCGTACCTACTGCAATGAACACAACTTCACAATTAACCAATGCTTCTGTAATATTTGTTGTAAAATGTAACCTGTCTTTCTTTTGATTCCGATGCACCATTTCCTCAAGACCCGGCTCAAAAATAGGTATGATTCCTTTTTTAAGATTCTCAATTTTTTTATTATCAATATCCATGCATGTGACATCGATTCCAACTTCAGAGAAACAGGTTCCTGTTACCAGGCCGACATATCCGCTTCCAACAATTGTAATTTTCATAGTTTAATGATTAAAGTATGATAATTAGTACTTTTGTGAATAGGTTTCAAAATTACTGAAATATTCACGTTTTGATGTCGAATTGTTGATTAAAATGATTATTATCAGGAATTAATTTTGATTGCGAATTTATATAATTTCTTTTCTGAAATTGTTTAATGGAATTAAAACCCTCATATAAAAATCATTAAACATGTTTCATTAACGTAGATTTAGAAAAAATCCCGTAGTGTAAGTTATTAAATTTTCGTGGTTATCACCCAGATTTTGCTGTTTATACCAATCAATTATTAACTTTGTTTTTTCTGCCCTAACAAGTTAATCTTGAAAATTCAAACGTCTTCAAAACCAGCATATCATGAAGATACAACATAAGATCACTATTCTGTTTCTTGCCTTGGTTGGAATATTAATCCTATTTCTTTTCGGGTACCAGTTCATTCAGACCCAAGAACAGGCATTTTCTTTACATGCCAAAGCGAAAAGTGACAAGCAGATAATTGATGAAGTTCTTCAGATTAAAGCAGAGAAATATTTCAGACCAACCAAACAAACAGCAGACTGGGATTACCTAGTAAACTTCACAAAAACTCATGACACAATGTGGATTAATAACAATCTTAAATTGGTTCTTTCTACATTTGACATGTCTTACCTCAGTATATTTGACAGGAAGGGTAATTTACTTTCGGTTTTTCACGATACTTCAGATTCTTACTACCTGTCTAAAGCTCAGATTATTAAAATATTTGCAGATCGTAATATCATTCAATGTTTCTCTTTTTATAATGGATTCCTTTATGAATTATTTGGATTTTCCATTGTCCCGACAAAGGATCTCTTACATAAATCAACTCCTAACGGGTACCTCGTATCTGCAAAAAAATGGGATGCAGCTTATAAGACAGAAATTGAAAAGGCTACCGGTTTTGAAATAATCATACATCCGGCAACTTTCACAATCCCATTTAACACCCAGCACGATGATTCAAGAATTTATAAACCTTTGACAGATTGGAATAATCAGCAGGTTTCAGTAATTGAGTTTTCCAGCAAGAATTTACTAACAAGCAGGTTTAAAGAATTCAGGGAAATAGTTTTGATCAGCATTTTAATGTTGGTACTGATCTTCATCGTAATATTTTTCTGGATGAATAAGTTACTGATAACCCCATTGAATTTGATTAAAAAAAGTCTTTCTTTCTCGACTTTGGATGCGTTAAAAAGACTTCTTGGCAAGCATGATGAATTTGGGGATGTTGCCAGGCTTATCCAACAGTATTATATTCAAAAAGATGACCTACTTCAGAAAATTGATGAGAAGAACAGGGCAGAATTTGAAATAGTAAAACTCTCAACTGCTGTAGAGCAAAGTGCGAATCTTATTTTAATTACTTCCATTGATGGGACGATTGAGTATGTCAATCAGCATTTTCTGACAACTTCAGGATATTCTAAAGATGAAATATTAGGTAAAAATCTAAGCGTTTTAAAGTCGGGTTTTTATAACGATGAGTTCTATAAAAATCTTTGGGAAACAGTTTTCAGCGGTAATAATTGGAAAGGAGAACTTTATAATTTAAAAAATAACGGTGAATATTATTGGACATCGACAAGTATTACCCCAATTAAGGATCAGGATGGAAATATCAACAGTTTTATCGCTATTGACGAAGATATTACCGAGAGTAAGCAGGCTGTTATTAACCTTCAGGAAACGAAAGAATTTGCAGAAATGATCTACAAACTTACACCTAGTGCAATTTTTACAGTAAATACAGACCAAATCATTACCAGCTGGAATCTTCAAGCTGAAAAAATCACCGGTTACAGTGCTAATGAAATTATCGGTAAAAGTTGTCTCACATTTTCGGAAAAACCTTGTACTGATAAATGCGGACTATTTGATACTAATACAATAAAACCTGTTCAAAACAA
>JBEKQA010000075.1:0-14766 GCA_049520195.1 Bacteroidales bacterium | reverse complement strand
TTGATAAGAATGGAAACCGACTTTTTATTTCAAAAAATATTGACTTATTAAAGGACCGGAAAGGTAAGGTAATCGGGGGAATAGAAAGTTTTGAGAATATAACAGAACGGAAACGGGCAGTAAAAAAATTACAAGATAGCCAGCAGCGCTATTCGACCCTTGTACACAAGCTCCCCGATATGATCATAATCCACAGAAAGGGAACTATTCTATTTGCCAATGAAGCATCTTTAAATGGGGTTGGTTATACTTATGAAGAACTTGTCGGATCGAATATTATGGATCATATTGCCCCAGATTTCGTTCCAACAGCTCTTGAAAAAATACGGCAACGTGAAGAGGGTTATGGACCTCAAAAAGATTACGAAATTCGTGTCCGGACAAGACTAGGAGAATTTAAAGATGCAATTGTAAGGACAGATACCATTTCCTATGATGAAGAACCAGCCACCCTGGTCATTCTAATCGATATAACAGAAAGAAAGAAAGTTGAAAATGAATTAAAGAAAGCGAAGGAATTAGCTGAAGAGGCGAATCGTTCCAAGTCAGATTTTTTAGCCACAATGAGCCATGAGATCCGTACACCTATGAATGGTATCATTGGCATGACTGATCTGGCGCTCACTACAAAATTGTCCGATACTCAGCGTGACTATATGGAATCTGTTCAATCTTCTGCATACCTACTTCTTGAAACCATAAATAATATACTTGATTTTTCCAAACTTGAAGCAAACAAATTAATACTTGAAAATACAGAATTTAATTTACGTGAGGTTATAGAAAAGAGTATTGATATTCTGACTGTAAAATCGTATGAAAAAAACCTGGAGATACTATGTGATATCGAATCAGATATGCCACTTCATTTTGTTGGGGATCATTTGAGGATCAGGCAGGTATTAATGAACTTTATCAGCAATGCAATAAAATTTACAGACAATGGAGAGATTTGCGTTTTTGCCAAAAGAATCCTTAAAAAGGAGAATCGTGAAGATATCATGTGGATCAGGTTTGGCGTGAAAGATACGGGAATCGGCATCTCTAAAGATAACCTTGAGCATATTTTTGAACGATTCACCCAGGCAGATAGTTCAACTACGAGAAAATATGGGGGTACGGGTCTGGGATTGTCTATTTCAAAAAAGCTGGCAGAGGTCATGGGAGGAGAAGTAATCACTGAAAGTGAGCTTGGTAAAGGAAGTACTTTTTCTTTTGAGATCCCCTTGAGAATCTCGACAGTAAATGAAACACCTGAGCCCCCTATTCCGTTGAATATAAGGAAAGCGCTCGTTGTTGATGATAACGCTACCAATTTAAGGATCTTTAAAGACATGCTTAATTACTGGGGTATTGAAGCGACAGTTGTTGATGATGGTGTTAAAGCCCTGGATTTTCTTAAGCAGGCCAATCTCAGAAAGATGATTTTCGATATAATATTCCTAGATATGCATATGCCTTCAATGGATGGATTGACAGTTGCAGAAAAAATAAAACAGGACCTTGGTTTGACATGGAAACCTGTGGTAATTATGTTTTCCTCGATTGAGAAAGAACAAATCCGTGAGATGGGCGAGAAAGTGGGAATTGATTATTATCTTACCAAGCCCGTAAAAATGAATGAGTTATTTGATTTACTCAAGATTAAAAAAGAAGAACCTCCAAGAAAAATTATGAAAAACAAGGATGAAAGTCGATTTGATATGGGTATTAAACCAGGCAAAACTATTTTAATTGCTGAAGATAACAATATAAATCTGAAACTTATAGCTGTCATGCTGACCAAAGCAGGGGCTAATGTTTTAATGGCTGTTGATGGGGTCAAAGCAGTTGAGTCGTTTAGAGAATCACATGTCGATCTAGTTTTTATGGATATTCATATGCCAAGGCTCGATGGTTTCCAGGCTACAAAGCTTATTCGAGAAGCCGAGAAGGGAATCAAACACACGCCCATCATCGCACTGACAGCCATTGCTTTACCCGGCGATCGTGAAAAATGCCTTGAAAACGGGATGGATGATTACATAGCCAAACCGTTTGTAAAAGAAGATCTGACCAAAATCCTCAATAAATACCTGGGATAACTATTTCGTTCCGAAAACGAGTTCCTTTCTCATTTTAATAATTACCTAAGAATCGCAATCTTCCGGAAGAGTGTTCCGGCGGTCGCTGACAGTTTAATGAAATAGATACCCTGAGCAAAGCCAGATGTATTAAGGCTTTGGTGTGATGGGAAGATCGTGACCTGATTGTCCATTATTTCCTGAATTTCATTCCGAAGCATCCCTTGCCATGCTTATTAAAGAATAATAATCACCCTTCATAGACTTCAATTTGCCTGACAATGAGAAATCGGCTGGGAATAAAGGATTACCTGTCATTTGCATAGTATTTCAATTTACTAACCAAGATCAAATGTCCATTCGTTGGAAGAAATATTATTCTGGTTCCGGCTCTTATGGAAAGGAAGAGACTGACCACATATTAATTCATCAGATGTATAATTGTAAATAGTTGAAAACCCATAAGTACAGGGAGAATATCCATAAAAGGACTAATGAAGGAAAAATTTTAGACGAATTTTGAGGCAAGGATGGATGACGAGAGAGTGAAACTTGACTGAACCTTAATCGAAGGATGATCGAAGGAAGGACAAAAGAAGAATGAACTTAGACCGAACCCTAAGTGAAGAATGAATGAAGGAATATTGAATGAAGAAAAAACGAACGATAGACGAATCTTAGACGATGGAAAGACGAACGATGAGCGAATCTTGAGCGAAGGAACGACGCAGGGAGACTATATTTTTAGCTGAAAATCAGCGAGTTTGTTTTACCCTATGGTTAACCTGAGAATTAAGTACCCTACAATGTCAACTGGATACGAATTGACAAACTAGGTACAGGGGCTATATAAGGAATAAATGGGAGGTCGGGGAATCCCCGACCTCCCATATCTATTTTCCTTTAAATACTGAAGCCAGGAATACCTTCATATCATCCCAGGAATCCTTGTCGGCTTTTTCATTATACTCAATCGGCAGGTTGAAAGTTTTACCCAAGCGGGTAGCATCAGGATTCGTGAATGCATGCATTGCATTAGGATAAACCTTGAAAGTATAGGTTGCACCGATGGAATCAAGCTTATGTTTAAATTCGTCACCATCAGCTTTAGATACGAACTTATCACTTCCGCCTTGGCAGACCAGAATCTTTGCTTTCAGCAATCCTTTCACTGCCGGCACACCTGCAAGGCCACCGTGGAAACTAACGACTGCCTTGAAATCCGCACCTAATTTTGCTGAGTTCAACACCATACCTCCGCCAAAACAATAACCGATGGCGGCAATATTGTTAGGATCGGCCTGCGGGAATTCTTTGGCCTTCACAATTGCAGCATCCAGCCTGTCCTTTGCAAGTTGAGGATTTTGGTAAAACGGTCCGGTAAGTTCCTGGGCTTCCTTTGGATTCGTTGCATTTTTTCCATCGCCGAACAAGTCGACTGCCATGGCAAAGTACCCCAATTCTGCCAATTTCCGGGCTCTCATCTTGGTATAATTATTCAATCCCCACCATTCATGGACAACAAGCACGACCGGCCGTTGGCCTTTTACGTTGTTGTCATAAGCTACGAATCCAGCCATTGTAACATCACCAGATTTGTATGTTATCATTTCTTCCTTAATATCCGGAAGAACGGTTTTCGAAAAGATATTCGGAGCCATTGTCATAAAAAACAAACAAATAAGAGTTACTATATGAATTTTTCCTAGTTTCATAGTTTATCTGGTTATAAATTAATCTTCATGTTTTTTAGGGTTTTCACCACCATTATCACCAATAATAAGCCATTTACCTCCCTGTTTCATCAGGATATCGGTCCATCTTCCTTCTTCAGTTTTCTTCTTGCCATCCATTTCACTGAGCATGGAATAATAATAATCAGCAAAGGCAAAATCCCCATGAACCCTGATCCCTACTGGTTTAATCTCATATGCCAATATTTTACTTCCGGCCATATAAATCTGGAACCATTTCTGGAGGTCTTCTTTTGTTGAGGGTAAAGGTGAATTATCATCCCAGCCAAGGTAATCAGGATGAAAATATTCAAGGAAACCTGTAATATCTCCTTTCGCCATTAAAGCCCAATAATCATTTACACCTTTCCAGACGTCTTGTTGTGCGGCGGACCAGTCTTGTGCTTTTGCCGTGCTATGAAATGTTAATCCCAATGTCAGGAAAACGAATGTTAGTATTGAAAATCCGATGTTCTTTTTCATAATGAAATGTCTTATTTTTAAATTTAAAATGCATTTATCAGTATCCAGTTTCAAACCATGGCGATAATATGCGCCATCTCTTCCACTTAAAATATAGAATCAAAGATAATGGTGTACCGGCCCTTATTTAGAATGATTATTGTTAAAAAATGTTAAACATCATAAATAAGTTGATCATATGCCTGTTAAGATAACAAAAGAAAAACAAGTTAAAGTATTTAATATCAAGCAATAATACTTGGAGTCTCTAAGCGTTAAAACTTGAAAATGGTGAATAAAACAGGAGGCATTTTTCTCAATACTATAAGCTGATACCTCTTATCTTAGTATTACTTTAATATTTATTTTTTGACATACATACTTTTTCACAGAAAACAATGTTTTTGTTTTGAAGATCAACGAATTATTAATCTAATTCTAAGGATAGCGAATGATGAAAAGTTTACTCCCTGATATATTATTTCAGGCATTAACTTTAAAAAACAAAAGATGAAAAAAATCACAATTATGTTGATCTGCTGGTTGATCACCTTATCTGTTTTTGCCCAGGATACGATAAACACGAGTACGGCCGATTCCCATTCAAGTAAAATCCATACGCTGTTTGGAAATGGTAAAGGGTCATGCAAGATCCCTCATGGGTTCTTTATTGAAATGAATGGGGGATATTCGATGTTTGGCAGTAAAAGTGTTTTTCTTCCCGGGATAAGCATGGGGATGATCCTCGACCATCACTGGACGATTGGAGCGACTGGAAGCTTTCTAGGGAATCACAATGGTTTGCATGAAAATAATATTTACTACGACTCTTCAGCGTCAAATATGCGTGGGGCATACTTAAATGGTGGCTATGGCGGGTTGCTATTGGAATATACTCTTCTGCCGAATTCAAAAGTTCATGTTGCCTTTCCTTTGATCATCGGAGGTGGATCTATGGACTACACCCCTTCAATTCATAACGACTCTATATTTACAGACTTATCACATAAGGAATTTCATCACAACTATATCTCGAGGGATCGTTTCTTCGTCTTAGAGCCAGGAGTCAGGCTTGAGTTTAATCTAGTGCGAGCCATGCGTCTTGGCATAGGCATCAGCTATCGTTATTCCCCTGATTTCAAGCTTCAGAACACTTCTCCTGATTTGCTTAACCAATTCACTGCTAAAGTCAGCCTCAGGTTCGGAAAGTTTTAAATATTATGGTCACCAAAAGGATAACCTTTTGAGAAAGATGACTTCTAAAGCGATATTGAAGTAAAAAGAGGCTGTTCCAAAATCCATGGGCAGCCTCTTTAAATTAGCAAGAAAACGACTATTTATTATCTTCTATTCTATGAAAAGTTCCTGAACCACTCCATTGGGTTTTACCATCAATCATTGAGGTTACCGTTACATCCAACATGTTATCTGATGTAAATGTCAGATCTGTTTTCTCTACTATAAGTTTACCATTATCACTGCCATTATAAGTTATGATCAAATGATCTGGCGATTTCCATTCACAAATCTGATCGCGGGTCGCACCAGTATTGTCGACTGAATAACAATGAAGTTTCCCATCGGAACGGTCAAAGCCAAAAAGGTCTGATGAATTCATCTCGCCCATTGCCGGATGAATTCCGTTCTCCTCCCAATATGAACCACTCCCACCAGCTACAGGCATGCATTTTACATTATAATCGAACTGGTAACTTTTATCTCCCATTGAAGATGTCCACTTTGCTTGCCAGTTTCCATTGAACTTGTTCAGATTTATTATTTCTTCAGGCATCGAAGGCGCACTGGCCTGTGCCCAGACCCCGACTGTCAACATGAAAGCCAAAAGGGTCATAACTAATTTTTGTATGTTAGATCGTATAATAATTTCCTCCTTAAAATTTTAGTATTTGAATTTGGTTCCGGGATTAAATTTTTATCCAGGAAACTATTGTGCAAATATACATTAATTTAGACTCGTTATAAATTAATTTTTGTGTAGTTATCTCTTTGTTAACCTATTGGCCGATCCTACAAGAGCAGACGTTAATTGGTTTTGGGCAGTTCTTGTTTCGATTATAATGCAAGAACCGCATTAGAACATTGCAAATATCCCGATCAGAGAATTGCATTGATGGAAGAAACATGAAACAATTCGACAAATTATTGCCATGGTCAGGTTTATGAAACAGCGTAATCTGAAAAATACAGGTGTATGTTTGTTGATGATACCAGGAGATCTCCTGATTTGATTATTTTAATAAGCGGTATCTGGTTGCTTACCCAGACAGCAATGAGATTATCGTGAAGTCAAGTGATTGGATCAGAATGAAGAAGATTTTTTATAAATTTGCTCCGTTTATTTTAGTAAAACTTATTCATTAGTTTACCTCCTTAAAAATTGATGATGTCTTAAGTCCATAGTAAAAGTTCACCTTACCGTTGGGTGATGCTTGTTATTTATATGCTTGTCGTATCCATTAACCAATTGATGTGGATCACATTTGCCCCGGTAACCGGCGTTGCAGCTACATTTTATCACGTTTCAGATCTTTCAATCGGGATTTTATCAATGGTTTTTATGATAGTTTATATTCTGGTATCCATTCCTGCTTCTGCCATTATTGATATTTATGGGATCAGAATTGCTGTGGGTATCGGTGCAGTTCTGACAGGAGCATTTGGATTATTGAGGGGAGTTTTGGGAGCTGATTTTACATGGGTAATTGTCTCACAGGTTGGGATCGCGATTGGTCAGCCTTTTCTATTGAACGCTATGACGACTGTAGCTGCCCGGTGGTTCCCGATGCGGGAACGTGCGACTGCCTCAGGGCTTGGGTCACTGTCGATGTATCTTGGTATAATTCTTGGCATGTCACTTACCCCTTTCTTAGTTGTTCATTCAGGAATGAAAGATATGCTGTTAAGTTATGGAATCGTTTCAGCGGTTGCAGCAATTATTTTTCTTATTCTTGTGAAAGAACGCCCGCCAGTTCCTGCCGGTGAAGAAGAAAGGTCTTTGGTCCTTGATGGCATGAAAAGTATGTTAAAAAGAAAGAATTACCTGCTGTTACTGGTGATCTTCTTTTTTGGTCTCGGTATTTTCAATGCGGTAGCAACCTGGATTGAAGAAATAGTCAGGCCGAGAGGATTCTCGGTCACCCAGGCAGGTATGGTGGGAGGCTTGATGATTTTCGGAGGATTGGCTGGTGCTGCAATTATCTCCTGGCTTTCTGACCGCTACCGTAAAAGAGTCCCCTTTATCTTACTGGCCCTGGCTGCTTCCTGCCTTGGGCTTGTGGGAATCACATTTGCCACAAACTATATACTTTTACTAGCATCTGCGTTCATTATGGGCTTTTTCCTGCTGAGCGCCGGTCCTATTGGATTCCAATATGGCGCTGAGATAGCTTATCCAGCACCCGAAGGTACTTCAAACGGACTCTTGCTGCTCATGGGACAAATCTCCGGTATCGCCTTTATTTTCGGTATGGATTTCTTTAAATCACCTGTTAATGGATCCATGACTACTTCTCTTGTTATCTTAACAGGATTACTTTTATTGAGTTTTATCCTGGCAACAAGTCTAAGAGAATCGGCTTTACTTACAAAAGAAAAATCAAATTAGGCCTGGGCTGTACTATCAGCTTCTCTTTGCCAGATGTAGAATCACTTTAGATCGATGGCTTTTTGCATCGTATCCACTGAATTTCCACCAACAAAGAACATGTATTCTCCAGGTTCGAAGCTTCTCTTAAGATCAGGGTGAAAGAATGCCAAATCATCTTTAGAAAGGGAAAAAGAAATAGTTTCAGCTTCCCCTTTTTTCAGGAGTACTTTCTGAAAGCCCTTCAGTTCTTTTACGGGCCGTGTTATTGAACCTACTTTCTGGTGGACATATAGTTGTGCAATTTCTTCCCCATCCCTGTTACCGCTGTTTGTAACCGTAACTTCAACTTTGATCGTCTTTCCGGCGACCCCGACAATCAGGTTTGAATAAGCAAATGAGGTATAACTTAATCCATATCCAAAAGGATATAAGGAAGTGTTGGGGGAATCTATATACCGGGATACGTATTTTTCATTGGAATCGGCAAGATTAAAAGGACGTCCAGTATTCTTAGTATTGTAGAAGATTGGTACTTGCCCGACATTTCGGGGAAATGTCATAGTCAATTTACCGGATGGATTGTAATCCCCGAAAAGGACATCGGCAATCCCATTACCGGCCTGTGTACCACCAAACCAAGTCTCAAGTATAGCCGATGCATGAGAACTTAAGTTTGAAATAGCAAGCGGACGGCCATTGAACAAAACTACAACAGTGGGTTTACCTATCTTAAGAATGACCTGGGCAAGTTCATTCTGAATCCCAGGAAGATCAATATTCGAACGACTCGATGCTTCTCCGCTCATCTCACCTTCTTCACCCAAAGCTAAAATCACAAAATCTGATTCTCCAGCCAATTTAACAGCTGCTTTAAAACCAGTTGTGTCATAACCGCTGACATTGCAGCCTTTTCTGTATTCTACAATAACATTGTCAGCAACATGACCTCTTATACCTCCCAAAAGAGTTATACAATCTTCCGATCTTCCGGTGGCATTCCAATTACCAAGCATATCCTGCTTTGAATCAGCTAATGGGCCAATGACAGCTATTGATTTTACGGTTTGTGGTATGGGCAGAGTGTTTTTTTCATTCTTCAGTAAGACACAACTCTCTGATACTATTTTCCTTGCGAAGGCAAGGTTATCATGCGTAAATATTTCTTTTTTCTCTCTTTCATGCGTGCATTGACGATATGGATCGTCGAATAGCCCCATTTTAAATTTTACCAGGAGAATTCTCCTGACAGCCTCGTCAATCTGCTTTAGAGTGATTTTCTTTTCATTCAAGAGTTCAGACAAAGAGGTAATATAGGCACTCCCCTGCATGTCCATATCTACACCGGCATTTAATGCTAACCGGGCAGCATCTTTAAGATCTTCAGCAACACCATGAGGAATCAGTTCATTTATTGCATTGAAATCAGTAACCACGAAGCCTTTGAACCTCCAAGATTTACGCAAGATATCTGTAAGAAGCCATTTGTTACTTGTAGATGGAGTCCCGTTAATCTCATTGAAAGAAGTCATAATGGAGCCAACACCGGCTTCTACACAAGCATTATAAATTGGCAGATACCATTCATAAAGAGACAAAGTTGACATATCAACAGTGTTGTAGTCACGCCCTGCTAAAGCGGCTCCATAAGCAGCAAAATGCTTGGCACATGCCAGAAGAGAACGGGGATCTTTCAAGTCTTTCCCCTGAAATCCCCTGACCCTGGCCTCAGCGATCCTGCATCCCAACCATGTATCTTCACCAGCACCTTCCGATACTCTTCCCCATCTTGGATCACGCGCTAAATCAACCATGGGCGCAAACGTCCAGTCAATCCCTTCTGCAGTAGCTTCCGTAGCAGCGATACGTTCAGCTTTTTCTATTCCTTCAAGATCCCAGCTGCAGGCCTGTCCAATCGGGATCGGGAAGATCGTCCGATAGCCATGTATGACATCAAGACCAAAGAGCAGAGGGATCTTCAGCCTGGATTCCTCCATAGCAATACGTTGTAATTCATGTACATTATCGACTGTGTGAACATTGAATATTCCTCCTACCTTTCCTGCCCTGATCAAATCTCTGGAATCTTTTGTTTGGGACGGACCTGTAATTATCGATTCCTCCGAAAGAAAAAGTGACAATTGTCCGACTTTCTCATCAATTGTCATTTTCTTTAACAGCCTTTCGACTTTCAGGCTATCAGAAAAAACTATATCATGAGTATCCGGTTTCTGAGCTAGTACAGAGAATTCACAAAGTACGATTGCAAAGAAAACTGTAACAAATCTTGAAAGTAGAGATGCATTCATGAAAATAAGGAATCTTAGATTAATTGCTTATACAGCGGCAAAGATCGGCCAACCGATCTTTTTTCAGACAAAGTTAATAATGCAGACTAATAAGTAAATCCCAGTTTCGTCAATCCCTGCTGGATTTCAGGGCAGGACATAAATAAATTCCACAACAACTGTGAACGGTAATTTTCTATCATACCTATGATAGGGCCTTCATCAATTGCAAGGTAGGATGATGCCCACCAACTCTCAGTAGGATCATAGGCATCATAATATCCGTATTGTCCCCAGAGACGGTTGCCAAGTATATAATAAAACTTCCTAATCGCATCCATTGATTGCACAGGAGTGTAAGGAAGTGATGAAACAGCAGCAGTCGGTGTTAATACGCCATCGTCATTTGTGGGGGAATGGGCACTATATCCAGCAGGTTCATCACTTGCAGTAAGTCCCCATGACGTGGAATTATAACCTATATATTTCTTTGGGTTTGCCACACAGTAAGAATAGTTTATCATTGACTGGTTAACATTCTGTGTCCAGTAATTCGCGTACATATCGCTTAAATTCCTTGGATCCAGCCCCAGGTAAGTATATTGAGTAAAGAAGAGCGGACCTCCATAGGCCTGACCCAGCGGCAGCGTTATTCCATAATAACTTTGCCCATTTACTATTGCGCCATTCTGTGCGTAGCCTTGATGATAGGCTGCTGCTGAAATGGGGTGAGTCGTGGATGAAGCAGCAATAACATAAGTTATCAATGTCTCATTATATCCCTGGACTTTTACGTTGATAGCGAATCCATAATCCGGAGACCAATTCCAGTAAAGTACATTCTGACCCTGCGTATACCAGTTATAGTCTATCGCAGAAGTGAGTGAGTTTATACTGTCGATCATTTGTTTCTCGGCAGTATTGGTTGAATCAAGATACTGCCGCATTGTATAGAGTCCCATTACCATATAGGAAGTCTCTACGATATCTCCCCCATCATCTTTGGGGCCAAACGGAACGACCTTCCCTGTATTACCGTTAAGCCAGTGTGGCCATGCTCCATGAAATCTGTCGCATGTTTCAAGAAACGTGAGGATCTTCCCGAATTGTGTCAGTCCCTGGTCTCTTGTAATAAAACCTCTGTTCATACCTGCAACCATCCCCATTATTCCGAATCCTGAACCTCCCATAGTAACAACATCGCCGGATGTATTTCTTTCCCTGGCCATACCACATGCAGGATGAGCAAAATCTACAAAGTACTTCAAAGTTTGTTGCTGCACTAAATCAAGCAGGGCATTATCCGATAAGGCAGGAAACTTGTAAGTGGAATCCAAAATCGTATAGAATGAATTTATAAACCCATTAAATACTAATCCTTTTTTCGATCTCAAATTTGTTGAGATCGAAAAGTAAGTCAGCGTATAATCCGGAAGTACTGTATTGTTCGTGATCGAGACCTTCCTGCTGCTGTCGGAAAGTGAAAAAGAAAGAGCATTGCTACCCCCCAACGTAAAGAATGTCTTGTAACTGGAGGAGTCGAGGGCATCAGAGAATCCGAGCTCAATATCGACATGGTTATAATCAATATTTGTCAAATTCTTATGCTGTAAAAATTCCTTCCCGTTCAAAGTCGCACTTTTCAAAGTAAGCTCTGCTTTATTTGTTGTAAAAGAATAACTTGCGGCTGTAAAAGTCTGGCCTTCAATACCAGAAAGAGAAGAACTGATCTGTAAAACGTAATTTGTCAGTGGATCTAAATAATTTATCGGGGTAAGAACAATGGTTTGATTTCCAGATAAATAAGTCATTCCAAATGGTACCAGGGTACTTCCGCTTCTGCTAAGGATCAGACTTTTTCTAACAGTGACGGTATCAAGTGAAGCATTAAACTTGATAACGATAGCGCTATCAAGCGGTACATTAAAATTCGGCCCCTGGAGTGTAATGTCAATATTCCCCGATCTGATTTTTTCCACAATTAGTGTTGCATTATTTTCAGACATCTTCTTTTTGCAGGATGAAAATAAAATGAGAAGCGGCAAGAATAACAGCAAAATTATCGTCTGGTTTTTCATAAATAGATCCGGGATTAAAAAGTTATTGGCGGTTATTTATTTCTTCAATTAAGATCAAAGACAATAAATAACCACCAATAACCTGATCAAAAATTAAATCAAGCTTTATTTCTTGCCTGATGGTTTTTCAGAATTGTACATCAATCCGATTTCAACCGGTGTAAGAGACTTGTGCCAAATTCTTACATCATCCAGAAGACCCTGGAAATGGTTGGCATAAGGATCTGCATAATTACCCCAGGTCTGATCTTGCCATAACGTACTGTTCCGTGATTTGATAAATCCGAAAGCAAGGATAGGATACTCCTGTGGTTCAACACCAGTATATCTTAAGCCTGTTACAGCCAGATCTTTTGAACCTGCCGGCCAAAGGTTGAAATCCTGTGCTTTTTCTTCCTGACCATTGATATACATGGTACCAATCTTGGTTGCAGCATTATAGGTGCAAACAACATTTGCCCACTGATCTTTCAGTAATGCGGCTACACCACCGCTGTTTGTAAGATCCCTGCAGAATGTCCAACCAACCCATCCACCATTTTGTCCAGTTTGACCGTTACCGGGGAACCAGAGGTCTTCCGATACGGAGTTGGTATCGCTACAATCATAACTAGCAGAAAGTTTACATGAGCCATAGTCGCCGGCGATCTCAAATTCAAAGCCATAAAATGCGCTAAGTCCCAGTACAAATTGTCCCTTTGAATTTCCTAAAGAATCAACATGTCCTGCTGAAACAGCTTTAACCCAGAAAGCTATTGAAAAGCTATGGGTACTGTCAAGCTTGTTAGCATTCGGTATCTCAACTATACTTGTGGTTCCATCGAACGAACCTGCCATTCCTGCAGCCGTGCTGTATGATGAAGCATAGGTAATATTGCTATAGGTTGAATTAAAGGTACCAACCTGATCATTGGTGTTATTTTCAAAATTCCAATAAGCATATACACCGCCAGGAACAAAAGTACCTATGGTCGAAAATGACCGTGAGAATGCAGCAATCCCTTGGCCATCGGTTGACATTATACCCGTTGCGAATTTAAGGGTATATAATGCACCATTTGCCAGTGTTTGTTGTGGAGTAATCGTAATCGTACCTCCCGATACCGCTACTGTAATGACAATATTTACAGTATCATAACCTTCGAGGAGGCTTATGGTAGATGTGGTTGCAGTTGCCGGATTCACTGCCACAGAAAAGACAGCGGTAAAGACAGCATTGTTTGGAACGTTTGCAGGAGGAGTAGCTCCATTGAGGTCAATCGTTCCAGCTTTCAAACTCGAAAGACTGAAAGTAGTCGTCGAGCTTGAACTCTTTTTACAACTTGTAACGCCAACCACGAGTACAATTGCAAGAAGCAATGAACTCAGAATCAACACTTGTTTTCTCATAACATCATTCATTTAAAGTTAAACATAATTGAGATTAATAAAAATATTAATAATTAGGGTTTTGTACTAACGCTCCCTGTGAGAGATCTATTTCACTTTGAGGGATCGGTAGTACTTCATTTTTTCCAGTAACAAAACCAAGGGGTCCTAAAATGGCTGGTGCTCTTCCTGTTCTTACCAGATCCCAGAACCTCCATCCTTCCAGGGCCAGTTCATGACGACGTTCATTAAAAATGCTATCCCTCAATTGCGACTGATCTGTAGTCGTAATGTCTGGAAGGATATTTGGATTTCCCTGACGTGCACGGGCTCTTACCATATTAAGATAAGTTAGTGCTTCGGTGGGATTACCGTTTTCATTCAAAGCCTCTGCAGCCATTAATAAGACATCTGCATAACGGATCAGGCGACGATGAAGCCCCCAGTTTGAGGTAGTTGTAGAACCAGGAACCCAAACTTTGCGGCTATAGCATTGAATTTCTATGATATTCCCGTGTGAGTCTTTCGTTACAGCCGGTGTCTGTGCATCTCCAAGAATAACAATGCCATCAATGGTATCGTTCAGATCAATAACGGTTCCTTTGTAACGGGGATCTCCTGTCTCGAAAGAATTTCTGAGAGAAATTGAAGGCCGGTTAAATCCCCAACCTTTGTTTGGGGTTCCTCTTACGCCCTGTGTATTTCCATATTGATCTCCACCCGCAGTTTGGTCTTCCACCTCCAAAGCACCAACTTCAAAGACCGATTCTACGCCATTGTTTCCGTTGATCCCGTTAGCGTTAATAAAAACCGGCTCAAGACTATATTTATTAAGGTTAATCACATCCATCGCATAGGTCTGTGCATTTTGAAAATCATTACGAAACAGGTACACTCTGGCTAATAACGCTTCTGCTGCACCTTTTGTTGCACGACCTACATCGCTTGGTTGTTGATAGCTCACAGGCAAACTGCCCATTGCACTTTTAAGATCACTAATGATCAGGGAATAAACATCTTCTTTGTTTGCTCTCGCCAAGCCCAGCGGGGGATCTGTTGTGGTCACAAGAGGAACACCTCCCCATGCACGCACAAAGTCAAAATAAAACAGAGCCCTTAAGAATTTTGCTTCTGCTATGTACCTGCTCTTCAGTGAATCATCCATTGAGA
>JBEKQA010000074.1:0-14770 GCA_049520195.1 Bacteroidales bacterium | reverse complement strand
TTTAGCAGAAGCTGAGGATGAAGTCTTATGTATATGATTATTTACAATAACCGGATTATAATCATTTTCGCCAGTCTTTCCATCGGGGATCTGGTTAAAGAGGAAGATCAATCCGATAAGAGCAGCACCACCTGCTCCGATCCATACAGTTTTTGGAAGATTGGTAAAATTGAAATGGACCAACTCAGTCAATAACAATTTCCGGTTAATACCTTTCCATAAGTCAGGTGATGGTTCCATCTGGCTACTCCCCAGCGTTTTCCGGAACAATGCGTCTAACCCTCCGGAACAATCAGCCTGTATTTTTCTTTCTTCACTCATTTACTAACTTATGCTTTCTTGTTGAATAGTACTCATTCAATTTATTCTTTAAATATCTTCTTGCTTTCAACAACTGTGTTTTGGATGTACTTTCCGTAATGTTTAGTTCAACTGCTATTTCTTTATGACTAAAATTCTCTACAACATATAAAGTGAAAACAATCCTATAACCTTCCGGTAATGAACGGATCATTTCCTGTAAAACGCTTTCCGGAACCGGATCCAGGGTTCCTTCAGGTTCTTCCATATTGACAATTTGTCTTTCATTGATCAAATCAATATCTTCATGAAATGGTATCTTCCTGTTTTTCTTTATATGATTCAGTGCATTGTTAATCATTATTCTCTTTATCCATCCTTCCAAAGAACCTTCCTTGCGATAAGATCTAATCTTCTGAAACACCTTCAGAAATCCTTCCTGCAGGAAGTCTTCAGCTTCGGACCTGTTCTTTGCATACCTGAAACATAGCGCCAGCATTGAAGAAGCGAACTTTTTATATAGTTCATATTGCGCTTCCCGCTTACCTTCAATACAACCCTCAAGTATAGATTCCTCAACAATCATCCGAAGATTTGCCGTTTAGTAGACATTAAGGCTTAAAAATAGTTGCCTGAATAACCTCAAAGATACAAATATTACTACCGGATGAGATTATAAATTAAAATATCAAAAATATAATGAATTGACAGACAGCATTTTTATGCCCAGGTCTGATTGCTGAATTATCCCAGTTCTTGTTTTAACCGGGTAAAATTCTTTTCAAAAAAATTCCGTCCTTTTTCATTCAGGATACCTTGTAAATGGTAAACAAATACTTCATTGAAGACCTTCACTGAAGCAAGTTCTTCCATTGTAAAGATATCATTATCAAACATATTTTCGACCTTAAATACAAGCAGTCGAGCAATGATCTTTGAATTGAGTTCCTTCCTGTACAACCCCTCTTTCTTACCCCTATTCATATTGTTGTACATGGTATCGTACATCCTTTTTCTTCTTAATTCTCTGACCTGAGTAAAAAGTTCAGGATAATATTTATGTACATCATATTCCATTGAAGCATTGTAATCTCTGAACATAGTATTGATCATCCTGTAAACTTCAAAGAGTTCTTCAATAGCATTCAGATTCTTGTTCCTGATCTCCTGAAAAAAGTTATGACGATTTTTGTAATCCAGCATGACAATATTTCTGACAAGATCTTCTTTATCAGTGAAATATTCATAAAGTGTCTTTTTGGAAATGCTCAAATGTTTCGCTACATCATCCATGGTCACGCTTTTAATTCCATAACGATAATAAAGTCGCCTGACCTGTTCAAGAATATGTATGGTTTTCTCATCCATATTACAAAGATACAAAAACATACTAGGGAAACTATTTATAAAGGAAAGTTTTTATAATTGTAAAATCAAAATACGATTATGGATTGATTTGGACAGTTATGGACAGTTATGGACTTTCGTTTGTAAAATTCCTTTTAACTCTTTTTTCCGTCATTACGCCCGCTCTTCACATTCGCTTGACATTCGGTTGACATTCGCTTGAGGTTCGCTTGAGATTCATCCTCTGATTTTGTACATTTAAGGAAGAGATGGGGAGGGATTCAGGGAGTGATCAGGGGTGGATTTGAGTTAATCCCTCCCTGAACAATCAGTTGACTATAAGTTGATTACTATTATCCAGGGGTACTTCAGCTACGTTTTTTAGAAAACAAGACATTTGAATTTTGTATCAATATCTTTCAAAAGTCCAAAACGGTGCAAATTTTGATATGCTTTTTTGTCAGTTCCATATGTCATTTAGTCGTTAGGATCGAATAAAAATGTCACTTGAGTATACCCTGAGCGAACCCAGGGCGAAGGAAGAGCGAACGAACGATATACTTTACCTATACTTTACTTATACTTTGGATATACAACCGCTATACAAACAGGCTTAATTTGTTAGTCTGATTGCTAATATTCAATGAGTTACAAAATGTATTTTTGCAGGAGAATGACGTAAACTGCAAAATTACAATGAGTTAATTCTCTGTTTTTATGTGGAGAAGTTATGGTTCATGAGATGAACAGGCAGGTTAATCGCAAATATGATATATTATGATATTAATATTACATAGTATTCATATTTTTCATGTTATTATTTCAAAACTCTCTTTTACGTGGTAAAAGCAAAATCTCCCAAGAACTTTGGCCATTTAAAAAAGCAAACTGCTAATATACAACTAATTATAAAATTGATTTGCATTGAATGATGTTGTTATTAGCTGAATAACAACGTGTTGATGATTAATCTTTAATTACTAAAATGGTAAATCTCTTTGCGAGATCAGCAGATTAAAAGAAAGTTAAATAATAAGTCTGAAAATGAGGGAAGTCGCGACCTGTCCGTTCAAAATTTTCACCTGCTATTCATTCTGAAATTTTATAACAATTGGCTGAATATCAACGAAATAAAACAATTTAAAACAATTGGAAACGCATTACTTTGTCTTTGTTATCTAATATGACAAAGAAGCTCGTCAAATTGGAAACTTTTATCTACTCAAAGTTTTTCCATATGTATATTTATCTATCTTTGCACTTATTTTTAGAGGATATAATTTTAAATAACATTGAATTCATGAAAAGATCACTTCTGATTTCTATATTGTTAATATTATCAATAGCTTGCAGTCGTACTGATAAACAAACAAAGCAGGATAAGGACCAGAATGCAGGAGATAAGACCACAGCCACTATTGTCAGTGTTCAGTCTTTAATATCCCAACCCTTCGATCATTATATTGAAGTTCAGGGTCGACTCGATGGAAATGAAAACATCGGCGTAAGCCCGCGTACTGTTGGTGTGGTGACCAGGGTTATTGTCAGCGAAGGTGAAACGGTAAAAAAAGGCCAATTACTGGCGGAATTGGATGCTGATGTACTTAAACGTAACCTCTCTGACCTGCAGAGTCAGCTTACTTTCGTCACGGACCTGTATGAAAAGCAAAAAGCCTTGTGGGAGCAGAAAATAGGCTCAGAAGTGCAGTATCTAACAGCAAAAAACAATAAAGAATCGGTAGAAAATAAGATCGCTTCCCTGAAGGATCAGATAAGTATGTCGAGTATCACCTCCCCGATCGATGGAACTGTTGAAGATATTCCTATTAAAGTCGGACAACTTGCACAGGTCGGTGTTCCTGCTTTCAGGGTAATTAATTTCGCAAAGGTAAAGGCTGTTGCTGACGTTGGAGAAGCATACAGTTCCAAGATAAAAACCGGCGACCAGGTTAAAATTTTCTTGCCCGATTTTAATGTTGAGCTACAGCATAATGTCACTTTCGCAAGTAAATTTATAAATCCGACCAACCGTACTTTTAATGTTGAAGTTGAGCTTCCACCTTCTACAGAGATGGTTTACCGTGCAAATATGATTGCTATAATCAGGATCAAGGATTATTCAAACCCCTCGACTATAGCTATTTCACAGAATTTCATCCAGTCTTCCAAGGATGAGGGGTTGTATGCTTTCATTGCAAAAATCGAAAATGGCAAAAAAGTTGCACGCAAAGCATTCATAAAAACGGGTGTCACATATAATGGGCTGACTGAGGTCCTGAGCGGCCTGAAAGAAGGGGATCTGCTTGTTACTGCCGGTTATAAAGACTTATACGACGGACAGATTATCGATTACAAATAGGTTTAATTTATGAAAGATGTACAAAAGAAATTAAAGGAATTCTTTGCAACAAGTTGGGCAATTGATAATCGTACAAGCATTTATGTTCTGACCATTTTTATTACGATGCTGGGGGTGCTTTCCTACATCAGCATTCCGAAAGAGCAGTTTCCGGAAATTATTATCCCGACCATCATTGTCAGTACCCCCTACCCCGGAACCTCTCCTGAGGATATGGAGAACCTGGTGACAAGGCCGATTGAAAAAGAGGCAAAAGCCATTTCCGATGTAAAGAAGATAACCAGTAAATCCATCCAGGATTTTTCTACCATTGTCGTGGAATTCAACCCCGGTATAGAAGTTTCAGAGGCTAAACAACGTGTAAGGGATGCCGTTGACAAGGCCAAGACCAACCTGCCTTCAGATCTTCCGAAAGAACCTGATATTATGCAAGTGGACCTTTCTGAGATCCCGATCATGTATATAAATATTTCGGGAGATTATGATCTTCAGCGTCTTAAGAAATATGCGGATGATACCAAAGATCGCATCGAAACCCTGAAAGAGATCACCAGGGTAGATATTGTAGGTGCCCTTGACCGTGAGATTCAGGTAGATGCTGACATGTATAAGATGCAGGCAGCCAGTGTCACTTTCAGCGATCTTGAACGTGCAATTGCCAGTGAGAATGTCACTGTCTCTGCAGGAAATATCTCGACTTACGGATCCAAACGTACCATACGTGTGGCAGGTCAATTCAAGTCACCCGAAGAGATCAAGAACATTATGATCAAATCGGGTAGCGGGGCAATTGTTTATGTGAAAGATATTGCCGAGGTAAAAGATTCATTCAAAGAGCAGGAAAGTTTTTCAAGGATCAATGGAAAAAATGTCATCACTCTCAATGTGATCAAGAAAAGTGGTGAGAACCTGCTTAACGCCTCGGACGAGATCAAGGCGATCCTGGCAGATATGAAGGCAAATTCATTCCCACCTGATCTTTCTGTCACATTGACAGGCGAGCAATCGCGATTTACGAGAAGCACACTGGAAGAGTTGAACAATACTGCCATTATCGGATTCATACTTGTTACACTGATCCTGATGTTTTTCATGGGATTCAACAATGCCTTCTTTGTCGGGTTGTCTGTTCCTCTGTCAATGTTCGTAGCATTCCTGGTCATGCCCACATTGGGATTCACAATGAACATGATTGTGATGTTCGGCTTTATTTTCGCGTTGGGCATCATCGTAGATGATGCGATAGTTGTTATTGAGAACACCCACAGAATACACCGATCGGAACCGAATATTATTACGGCCGCCAAACATGCGGCCGGGGAAGTGTTTTTACCCATCCTCTCAGGAACATTAACAACATTAGCACCCTTTTTCCCACTTGCATTCTGGCCGGGGATTGTCGGAAAATTTATGTATTACCTTCCTGTCACATTGATAATCACCCTTTTTGCTTCGCTGTTCGTGGCTTATATCATGAATCCGGTGTTTGCAGTTTCCTTTATGAGACACGAGTATGAAAAGACAGAGCATAAAGCAAATATCCGCCGTTTGCTTGGCATTAGCGGGATCTTTCTTGTTTTGGCTCTTATTTTCTATATCACCGGTGTCTTTGGAATGGGGAACCTCATGATATTCTGTCTCATTGTCAATGCATTATATCGTTTGATAATTAAGGATGCCGCTATAAAATTCCAGAATACCGGGTGGCCAAAGATTGTGGCCTTTTATGAGAAGAACGTGAGGTTTTTCCTTAAGGGAAGAAATCCTTTCTTCCTTTTCTATGGAATTATTGCTTTATTCTTTATTGCGATCTTTATTACGGCTGTTACCAAGCCTAAGGTATTGTTTTTCCCTGATAATGAGCCCAATACAATTAACATCTATGTCAAAATGCCGGAAGGGACAGATCAATTGGTAACCGATTCGGTAACCAGACTTGTTGAGAGAAGGATTGACAGGATATTCGGGAAAAATAACCCTTTGGTTGAATCCATTGTAACCAATGTTGGATTTGGAGCCGGCGATGGAATGTTTGACAGGACCACAGTTTCAAACAAAGGGAAAGTTGCAATTAATTTTATTGAAAGTCGTTACCGACATGGGAAACACACCGGAATATATCTTGACAAGATCCGAGAGGCTGTAAAAGATATACCTGGGGCACAAATTAGTGTGGAGAAAAACCGTATGGGGCCGCCGACCGGGAAACCCGTTAACATTGAAGTGACAGGGGAAAAGTTGGATGAACTCGTTGTAACAGCAATAAGATTCCAGAATTATCTTGATTCATTAAGAGTACCCGGGATTGACAAATTGAAATCTGATTTCGATAATAACAAACCTGAAATTACCATCGATATCGACAGGGTAAGGGCTAACCGGGAAGGACTTTCGATCGGCCAGATCGGCATGGAGCTTCGTACTGCTATCTATGGAAAGGAGGTTTCAAAGTACAAAGAAGATGAAGATGAATATCCTATCCAATTAAGGTATTCAGAAGAACAACGCAAAAATATTGATGAGATCATCAATGCCAGAATCACTTACCGTGATATGAATTCAGGTCAATTGAGACAAATCCCGATTTCTTCTGTTGCGAAACTTGGATACAGAGACACTTACGGAGGAATAAACCGGAAAAACCTGAAGCGTGTGATAACCATTTCTTCGGAGGTGATCACAGGTTTCACAGCAAACGAAGTCGTTTCAACGATTAACGAGTCCCTGACGAAGTTTACTGTCCCTAAAGGAATTACAATATCACTGACGGGTGAACGTGAGGATCAGGCAGAAACCATGATGTTTCTGATGAAAGCCATGTTGGTAGCTATCGGACTCATTTTCTTTATCCTCATAACGCAGTTTGGATCGGTAAGCAAAGCGCTTATCATCCTTAGTGAAGTCGTTTTCAGTATTATTGGCGTCTTGTTCGGGATCTTCATATTCCATATGACCATCAGTATTATTATGACAGGACTTGGCATTGTGGCCTTGGGGGGCATCGTGGTAAGAAATGGTATTCTCATCGTTGAATTCACAGATGTACTGAAGGAACGTGGATTAAAAGTACGTGAAGCTGCAATCGGGGCTGGAAAAACCAGGATCACTCCGGTTATACTAACGGCAACCGCCACAATACTTGGATTGATCCCGCTTGCAGTGGGCTTGAATCTTAATTTTGTGACCACTTTTACTCAATTAAATCCTCATTTATATTTTGGAGGCGACAATGTTGCATTTTGGGGGCCCCTGTCATGGACCATTATTTTTGGATTGAGTTTCGCGACCTTCCTGACTCTTATTTTTGTTCCGGCACTCTATGTCATTGACTTTAAAATGAAGATGAAATGGAAGAGGAAGATGATGCACAGAGAGATGAGAAAGAGGAAGTTGGCAGCAGGATAATAGGTCTGCTAAACCTTCTCCAGTAGTTTTCTCAGGTTGATCCTGTTCCTAAGTAGGTCATTAAGAGATTGAATATAGTCAGCCTCAGACTGAAGGAATTGAGTGTATTTCTGGTTTAGATCTGTATTTGAAGATACCCCCAGTCTGTATTTTGTAAAGGTCTTTTCATATATCCTGCCTGCTAGTTCCAGACCTTTTTTCTTATTCTGGAACACCAAGTAGGAATTGGTAAAATCTTTTTTTGAAGTCTCGACCTGGAGCTGAAGCTGAACTTTTGTTTTTTCATCCAAAACCTTCATTTTCTCTACGTTCAACTGGGCTTGGTCTACTGAATATTTCCGACTTCCGCTACTCCATATAGGAATAGAAAGAGTCACTCCCCAACTGCCAGTTTCGTACCAGGGGTATTTATCGTTAAAGAATGACCATTGCGTTCGCTGAGCATTTCCCATTAAACTAATGTACCCTGAGAGTGTGGGCTGGTATGCTGCTTTTGCTAGTTTATATTGCATTAGTGTGAGATACTCCTGCTTTTTAAGAATGGAATAGTCTATGTTTCTGTTAACATCGAAGTCCTCATTCTCCAGGATATTCTGATCTACATCTTTTAAAAAAAATTCGAGTTTATCGGTTAACTTAATTTCCTGGTTACTATTAATTCCCAATAAAAATTTTAAATAATTATAGGCAATAAGTCTCTGGCTCTTGGTCGTGGTCAATGTAGCTTCCAGGTTCGAACGGTTCAGTTCCATCTGATCAACATCAATATCTTCAATCAAACCTTGCTGTAATGTAGCTTTTGTATCTTCAAGTAATTCGTTGACTGTTTGATAAGTTGAATCAAGGATCTTTGTGCTCTCTTCAATAATTAAAAACCCAATGTATGCATCGGAAACAAGATCTCTAACATCCATTTTGTCTCTTACCATTTTCTGCTTGGCTGTCTCAAGGTAAGCTTTTGCAGTTTGTAACCCAACTATGTATTGGCCACTATAAATCAATTGCGAAAGTCTGGCTCTCAACGTTGCATTGTATTCATCCGTAAAAGAAATAGCATTCACATGAAACATCTGTGCCAGCTCAGAGGGTAGTACCATAACCGGAACTGCCAGATAATCCGTATAATCAATACCTGCATCAATTTGAGGAAGACCGATAGCAGTATTCTGTTTTACCATTTTTTTTGCAATCTCTACGTCATATGCAGAATTCTTTAGATCATAGTTGTTGGCGTAAGCATAATCCTGGGCTTCTTTTAATGAAAATAATAAAGCAGGTTTAAGTTGTGCATATCCTGAATTAATGAAAATGAGTGAGATGGCAGCTATCAGGAAGAAGATTCTCTTCATTTGTCGAATTTGTTAAAATTTACTTTTCGTTTCTGACTTTCATAATATTCTATTCCCTTAGGATTGGCAATCCCCCGGATGAAATTATCAAACATTGCTTCAAAAAGGGTCTGGAAAGAAAACTTATCGGCAGGGAAGAATTCAGGATTATGCAGGTCGATGAGACGGCGTATATATAACCGGGACACCAGTTCCACGCTTAGATCATCACGGTAGACCCCCTGATTGATCCCTTTCTCAAGGTTGATTTGGATCTTTTTGAAAATAAAATCAATCCTGTCATCAATATGTCTATGATAAATATCAGGATAATATTTCTTCAGGTCGAATGTCATGGAAGGGCTGACATCCCGAAAACGTTCACCTACCTCCTTACTGACAGTCAAAAGGATATCAATAGCATTAACTCCTTCAAAGTCGTATGTTTCAAAGATGATCTCAAAGTTCTGTCTTTCAAGTTCTAGAAGCTTTTCTACCAGTTCATTTTTGCTTGAAAACAATAAATACAACTTTTTCTTTGATATTCCGAGATCTCGGCAGATGTCTTCCATTGAAACACTCCGTACACCATACTTGAAAAAGAGCTCTCTTACCCTTTCAAGAACATCAGTTATAGTGTCGTTCATTAAAATTCAATTAAATTTCACTTGAATAAGAAGGATAATCCAACCCTAAAAATCATCATAAATATCCGTAATACAAGCAATTAGCAAATATTACTGATTTTTACAGGAAGCAAAATTAAAGAAATTTAATGAGAAACAAACGCAGGTTAAAAAGTTTTTTCGGTCTCTTATTCTATAATCATTTTCCGCCAGAGTGATCGTTCGTTATCCAACAGAGAATAATAATAAAAACCGGGTTTCAAATCGTACTGTGTAATATCAAAGTATTCAACGTAACGCCCTGGCTCGGACAGTTTATGATCAACAAGTGTTGTTATCTTTCGTCCGTACAGGTCGAAGACTTCGAGAGTAACATAAGCTGGACGCCTTAGTTTATAAGCGATATAAGTGTAATATTTTCCTGGATTGGGATAGTTCTGATCCAATGATGATAAAAGATAGGATTCTGGTTTCTGGCCGAAACCGGTGAATAGACTATCAACGATAGCTGTCCATACACTAAGCTGACCTTGGTCCAACCTTGTCCAGATGGGCCTGACTACATTATTATAAGCAGTAACATTGGTATAATCTCCAAAGAAAATACCTGAAGTTGGAGTGAAAGGAGATTCACTCACCTTGAAATTACTGAAGGTCTCTCCCCCATCTCGCGAAACGGCCATATAAACATCGGTTTCTATATCTGAATAAGACCTGCGATCATAGAAAACAAAATAAATGAACCCTGTCTTTTGATCAATTGTCATCCAGGTAAAGAACTGTTGTTTCCCAGGTGGATCATCATTCACCCTTTTTCGTGAACTCCATGTCAGACCACCATCTGTCGATTTAATAAACCAGATATCAGTATCGGTCAGCCCGTTCCTTTGATCGCTCCAATTGATATAAATATTACCACGATAAGGACCTTGACTGAGGTCACAGCACGTAATTGGCAGCCCGTTGCAACGATATATTCCAGGAATGGATAGATTCCATCCGCCAGGAATATCAGAAACAAAAACATTTGTATCCATCCAGTTCTCCCCCATATCCAGGGAACGATTAAACACGAGTCCGACCGGTCCCGCCCATGCAACATAGATCTCACCATTTGGGCCTACGGTAGGCACAGCTCCTTCTACGGTATTACCACTATCTAAACAGTCACCCGCTTTACGATTGATCCGCTTTGGCTGACTCCAAGTGATTCCTTCATCCGTTGACTTTGAAAACAGGATGATAGAACTGTCCGCAGGATTGTTGGTGCCATAAACATCGAATTGTGTCCAGGTAACATAAATATTGTTAGTATTAGGATCTACTGTTGCCCAGGGTTTATCCTGGGCTTTGTTGCCATTCAAACCCATATAGGTGCCATCTGACCACGTTAATCCTCCATCCATTGACTTTTGGCAAACGATTCTGTCAATCCAGCTTCCAAAGGATGGGTTCGAAAGATGAAAATAATAATAGTTCCCTGCCGTATCAATCTTTACACATGGATCCCCATAGACCCCATAACTGGAACTTAAAGAACCCTCCTGCCAGGTAAAACCTCCGTTGGTCGATGAATAGAATTCAGTAATATTAGCTCCGGCAACCAACTGGTCAGGATTCATCGGGTTTACAATTATCGAGGTTTCTTCAGGCATGGCTGTGTTTCCAACCATTATATTCTGGTATTGCGGAAACACCGCACTGGCTATAATCATGCATAAAAGGAATAAAAAAATTCTCTTTGGCATTCGGAATCAGGATTTGGTTATAAAGTTAAATAAATAAAAGCTAAAGATGATTATTTAATCAGTTTACTTTACCAGAATTCGCTCCCCTGCAGTTATCTTACCAATAGCCACCGCATCATTGACCCCAACTAACCTGCATTTTTCAATAAAATTATCTGCTTCATTTAAAGGCAAGGTGACAAGTAGTCCTCCCGAAGTCTGGGCATCAGCCAGGATGATTTTCGCAATTTCAGGAACCTCATCATCCCAATCGACAATGTCTTCAATGAATTTAAGATTATTGAGGGTACCCCCAGGTATTATATTTGAAGCCGCCAGCTCCCAAACCATCGGAAGAACCGGAACTTTTTTATAATCGATCTCGGCACCTGTTTCGCTGCCAAGGATCATTTCCTTCAGATGACCCAGCAATCCAAACCCGGTTACATCAGTGCAGGAATTCACAGGAAAGGAATTCATTATCTCCGCTGCTTTATCATTTAGCTGGGTCATTATAGCTATCATCTGTTTTTCGGTTTCCTTATCAGCAAGGCCACGTTTGATAGCAGTAGAAATTATACCCGTTCCAATTGGCTTTGTGAGAATGATCGCATCTCCGGGTTTTGCTGATGAATTAGTCAATATCCTTCCGGAGTCAATGGTACCAGTGACAACAAGTCCGAATTTTGGCTCTGTATCTTCGATTGTATGTCCCCCGATAATACTGATCCCTACTTCGGCGACTTTATCCGTGGCTCCTAGAAGGATTTGCTGAAGAACTTCCAGTGGAAGAAGTTTTTCAGGAAATCCAATAATACTTAAAGCAAATAAAGGCTTTCCTCCCATCGCATAAATGTCGCTCAAGGCATTGGCAGCTGCAACAGCACCAAAATCATAAGGGTTATCCACAACCGGAGTGAAGAAGTCTACAGTCTGAACAATAGCAGTCTTCTCATTTATCTTATAAACTGCTGCATCATCCGGAGATTTTAATCCAACGAGAACAGCCGGATCGGCAGATATTGGTATGTCTTTCAGTATCCTCTCGAGATATTGTGGACGGATTTTGCAGGCACAGCCAAGTCCATGAGTATAATGTGTGAGTTTGTAAGATAAAGCTTGTAATTGTATGTCGGATGATGAGTGTGAGTTGGTAAGATCTCTATATGCCTTTATAATTAAAGGAATTGCAGTTTCAATTTCACTTTTTTTGTTCATGCGCCCCAATGAAAAGCGAACCGACCCCATGGCAAGATAGTCAGGGACTCTCATTGCCGAGAGTACTGGAGATATCATTTCGCTACCCGAATGACAAGCTGCACCTACGGAAGCAGCAACAGGAGTCATCTTTTCGATTAAAAGCGTGGCTTCAACACCCGGAAAACTGATGTTAAGTGTATTGGGTAATCTTTTTTCAGGATGTCCATTTAGCTTTATCTCCGGAATTTCCTGTTTAATTTCATTGAACAAGAAATCCCTGAGTTCCCTAAGGTCTTCATTCCTGATGGGCAAACTATTTACAATAATTCTGCACGCTTCCCCAAATCCAACTACAGACATGACGTTTTCGGTTCCAGCACGAAGATTTTGCTCATGATCAGCTCCATGGATAAGCTTCTCGAGATGGATCCCACGACGGATATACAAAGCTCCTACCCCTTTAGGGGCATATATTTTATGACCGGCGACCGTAAGAAGATCAACTCTCATTTTATTTACATCCACCTCTATTTTTCCTATGCTTTGTGCAGCATCTGAATGAAATGGAATCCCATGCTCACTGACAATTTTACTTATCAATTCAATAGGCTGGATAGTTCCTGTCTCATTATTGGCGTGCATCACCGTGACAAGGATCGTAGATGGTCTGATATTCTGGTTTACATCTGAAGGATTCACCTGGCCAAATTCATCTACCGGCAAATAGGTAACAATAAATCCCTGTGTTTCAAGATAATGACAAACTTCAAGTACAGAAGGATGTTCAATAGCAGTGGTGATAATATGATTTCCTTTCCCACGGTTTGCAAATGCAATGCCTTTTATTGCAAAGTTGTTCGATTCAGAACCTCCGCTGGTAAAGATTATCTCATCGGGATGACAGTTAAGCATGGTTGCGACTTGCTTCCTGGCATTCTCAACCGCTTCTTTTGCTTTTAGACCTTCTGAATGATTACTGGAAGGATTCCCATAAAATCCTTCCAGAAATGGCCGCATAGCATTAGCTACACCAGGATCTATTGGTGTAGTTGCATTATAATCGAGATAAATAGTTTCCATAATCTAATGATTAATCCCTCCGAGCGATTTTGCAGCCTCAAGAATTAATATTGCATTTTTGGCCGTATCCGAACTTTCGAGGTTTAAAGAGTATACCTGTTGGTTTTGCCTTTTCTGGACCGAATGAGTATAGGTCTTATCATAGTAAAATAAGGCCAGGTCGGCTACCATTTTTAAATCTCCTGATTCAAGCGCTTTCAATGCCTTTTTAGTATTGGCTCCTCCTAGTTTCTCCCCGATCTTCAATATTGCCATCCCCAGATCCTGCCGTTCAATCGTTGAATATTCACTGACTAGTCTTCGTATTCTTTGTTCTTTGCCGGTTTCCATTTTAATCATTATTGAACTTTGCATCTGCTCAAATAATGGATCCGGAATGCTCACATTCCCAATCATCCGACTTTCATCTTCTATCCATATTGGTCTTGTCAGATCAAATCGTTGCCATTCTGCAAAGATATCATTTTCAAATTGCTCATTGGTAGGTTGTCCTGGCTGTCCAAGCCCACCGAAAACAGAACCTTTATGACTGGCAAGTCTTTCCAGATCAAGGATCTGCTCCCCTTTTATTCCAAGGGATTGAAGTAGCTCCGTTTTTCCACTTCCTGTCAGTCCACCAAGAACGATGATATTTGCGGGCCTGGCCATAGTTTCCCGGATAAAGTGACGGTAAGATTTATATCCGTTTCTCAGGACAAATACTTCATATCCTGCAACTTGGAAAAGCCATGCCATGCTCTCACTCCGCATACCACCCCTCCAGCAATGCACAAGAAGCTGCTTCTGACCTGTAATTTTATGCAGTTGCTTTACATAATCAGCTAGTTTGGGACCCGTTATTTCCAAACCTTTCAGAACAGAAGCTTCTCTCCCCGAATTTTTATATAGTGTTCCGATTATTGCCCGCTCCTCATTGTTAAAGAGTGGCAGGTTAATAGCCTCAGGAATATGTCCCTGTATGTATTCATTCTCAGAGCGCACATCAATTATCGGAATAGTGCGGGCTAATTCTAAAAATTCGGAAGCGTTGGTTTGAGTCGTCATTTGAAGGATAAATTTACCAAAATTTCCATTTCAAGCTGATATTTACTTTTCCTCATTTATTGAATCGCGCTGGTCACATCTAATTATTTTATTACCTTTGCACCTTCTTAAATCCCAAAGTGAATGAGTGAGCACATCAACCATGAATGCGGGATAGCGCTGGTTCGCCTTCTGAAACCACTTGAATATTATCTGGCAAAATATGGCACGATAACTTACGGTATGAATAAACTGCATCTCCTGATGCAAAAGCAGCATAACCGTGGTCAGGATGGAGCAGGAATCGCCAGTATCAAATTTGATCTCGAAGCGGGAAATAAATACATCAACCGTCTTCGTTCCGATTCAGATTCT
>JBEKQA010000073.1:0-14870 GCA_049520195.1 Bacteroidales bacterium | reverse complement strand
CGGCGAGCTTAATTGCAGGATCTTCTTCGGGTAGCGGGGAGAGAATCGCAATCCATTACCCCCATCCACAATATACTTACCCAGGCCGAAGGCAATGTTTGCAATCCCGTCTTCCGGCTTTTCAGGAGCAATAGGATAGAAATTGATCGACCTTGCCACGCCGGAAATAGCCGGATAAAAACGGTTACCATACTGCATGCCAGTTACTTCCTGCAAAACAATCCCCATTTTCTCTTCATCAATAACATTCAGGGTAGCGGCCATATAGGCCTTGCTATCCTTGAAGAATGCAGAAGCATACACGCTCTTGATGGCTTCCGACAACTTTTCGATCATCATCCTCTCATTGTACTGAAGGTTCGGGATCATATAGGTGGAATAGATGCCTGCAAAGGGCTGGTAGTGAGAGTCTTCAAGAAGACTTGAGGAACGGATGGCAATAGGGTTTTTAACACACGAGATAAATGTAAACAGGTCTTCATGAACGCGGAAAGGGAGTCTTCCTTTGATAAACTGCTTAAGTATCTCTTTGTCACTCAGATCTGAGAGGGCGGTTTCATGCAGTTTATTTTCCTCCATAAATTCATCAAAGATGTCAGTCCCCAGGACGACGGTCCTTGGGATTGAAATGAGAACATCATTGAACTTATCCGTAAGACGGTTCCGCTTGATCAGTGAATCCAGGAAGGCCAGTCCCCGGGCTTTCCCGCCAATAGACCCCTGCCCTATCCGGGCAAAAGAAAGATACTCATCATAACGGGCCCGGTCGAATTCGGCGATCACCCCCCTGGCCTTGTTGATCCTGAATGCTGTAATAGAATCGAAAATATAGCGCTTCGCCTCATCCATATCCCGGAACTCGGTTGCCGAGACTTCTTTAAACATCTCCGCAATAGGGAACAAGGCCCTCGCATTCAGCCATTTCGAGAAATGGTTGCGCTGCATATGGTACATCAGGGAATCATCGGGTATCTCAAAGATCTTGTCCTGCAATGACTTCAGGTCGGTCGCCCGCGTGATCTCCCGGCCGGTCTTCGGATCTATAAAGACAAAATCGCCAAATGAGAAATAATCATGAATAAAATTCCGAAGCTCAATGGATAGCGTTTTGGAGAGTTTATTGATAAAACCCACCTGTAACTCCCTGGCAATTGCTTCATTACTGGCTTCGGACGACTGCAGCAGGATGGGGATGAATTCATCCTCTTCCCTCACCCTTTTGACAAACTTTATGCCCGCAGTTTTATCTATCTCACCGTCTTTCTTAAAGCTGATATCGGAAATGATGCCAATGAGATTGTTCTTATATTTCCCGAACATTGTCACGGCTTCCTCGTAGTTGGTCGCTAAAATTATCTTGGGCCTTCCCCGCATCCGGTTCATCTTCTGATGCTCGTTGAGGCCCTCAGTGATGAACTCTTTCGACTGCCGGTAGATGATCTTGTAAATGTTCGGAAGATAACTTGAATAAAACCGGATGCTGTCTTCAACGAGCATGATCACCTGGACACCCTGTTGAACATCCTGGTCAATATTCATCTTATCCTCAATGAGTTTGATGATGGCAAGGAGAATATCTGCATTTCCAAGCCAGCTGAACACATAATCGATCGCGCTGAGGTCTTTTTCCCTGAGCTTTATATTTACTTCGCGGGAAAAAGGGGTCAGGACTACAATAGGGATCTTCGGGTACTTATTTTTTAAGCGGATCGCGATATCGAAAGTACCCGTCCGCTCAATGCTGATCATATTGATGATCAGCTCAACGCGTTTATCTTCCAGCACCTCGAAAGCCTCCTCTTCGGAGGTCACCTTGATGAACTGCGGCGGATAACGGAGGTTGAGCGAAACATATTCCATGAAGATGGCTTCATCAATACGACCGTCTTCTTCCAGCATGAATGCATCATAATTCGATGAGATAAGCAGAACCTGATAGATCCTGCGCTTCATCAACAGGTTAAAAGAAGTATCGATGAAATAATACTTACCCGGATTGAGGGCATAATTCCTGTTGGGCATCTATTGCTTTTTAATGAGCTAAAATACAACTTTTACTGACCGATCTTGCTGTTCACCAAGGCCAATAATTCTGCTTCCAGTTTTTTTGCGCCTTCTTCAATCCCGGCGCCATGTTTCAGGATATCTTCCACAAAGGTTTTGTCCTTGAGCCCTCCGGCATTCACCTTCACATTCAGAAAGGCCCCCATCACGGCAGAGCGGGCACACAAAGCGCCAACACCGGCATCGGTAATTGAATTGGGATTACCCATTTCAACCATGGCCTTTATGATTTCCATCGACTCATACGCCTTCTGCATGGTTTTAAAGGGTACCTCGATGGCATACTTCGTGGCTTCCTGGATGGACTGGGTGCGGGCTGCTTTTTCCTCCATGGTTTCTTTTGGAAGTCCGAATGTATCCATGATCCGGTTGAAGGAACGGGTATCTTCATCTACCAGGAACAAAAGCTCATCTTTCAGCTTCTGACCTTTCTCGGCCCAGTCCGAAAACTCTTCCCATCGTTCGTCCCAGCCGGCCTTGTGGGAAGAAAGATTAGCTACCATCGTAGCCAGTGATATGCCTAGTGCCCCGATATAGGCAGAAACCGATCCTCCGCCCGGGGCAGGCGATTCAGAGGCAGTTTCATTGGCAAAACCTTTGCAGGTCAGGTTGACAAGACTTCTGTCATTCTTATTACGAAGACGGTATTCTATTATTTTTTCTTCAGGGACAAACGGTTTCAGGTCATCGAGACCGAGTGACTTGACCGCAATCTTAACGATATCTTCTTCTGAGATCCCAACGGAGCGATTCTGCTTCTTCAGGAAATACTTCCCGGCATCAATAATAGCTCTCAAAGGCATCAAGCCAACAAGTTCCGATCCCGTCACCCTCATCCCTCTTTCCTGTGCGCTTTTGCAGGCAGCCTCGAAGGCCTCATGAACGGGCGTGATGCTGATATTGGTAAGGTTGATAGAAACCTGGGCTATTCCGTATTCCTCTATATACCAACCGATTGCCTTGCAGGCCTTCAGTGCTCCCGGTATCCAGATCTCATTGCCCCGCTCGTCTTTCTTTATCTTTCCGTTGATCGGGTTGCCTTCGCGGATTGGCCGGCCTTTTTCACGGATATCGAAGGCGACTGAATTGGCACGCCGCGTAGAGGTGGTATTCAGGTTGACATTGTAAGCCACAAGGAAATCCCTGGCCCCGATGGCGATGGCGCCCGTCCGGGGATTGAACTTTGCAGGACCGAAATCGGGCTTCCAATGCGGATCTTCGAGTTTCTTTGGAAGACCTTCATATTCTCCTGCGCGGCAATTCGCCAGGTTCCTTCTCTCTTCAATGAATGCTGCATTCTCATAGCAGTATACGGGGATCTCAAGCTCTTTTCCAACCCTTTCGGCAAGCTTATGTGCCCAGGATGCAGTTTCTTCCATCGTGATTCCGGCAACAGGGACCAAAGGACAAACATCTGTTCCGCCAAAACGAGGATGCTCGCCTTTATGCTTGCTCATATCGATGATGGCCGAGGCTTTTTTTATTGCGAGGAAGGCAGCTTCAATAACTGCAGTGGGAGTACCCACAAAGGTCACGACTGTTCTGTTGGTAGCCTTCCCAGGGTCGACATCCAGCAGTCGCACGCCATCGACTTTTTCAATCTCGTCAGTAATCTGTTTGATGATCGTCATATCCCTTCCCTCTGAAAAATTCGGGACACATTCAATGAGTTGGTTCATGGCAGAAGCTTTTAGAAGTAAATTTTGATTTTACCGTTACTAATTGAGTTTGTGCAAAATTATGAAATCCCATGAATATTATAATAGTTGGTTGATTAAAGTAACAGAGTGACAGAGTGACAGAGTGAAAGAGAAAAGAGAAATAGCGAAATGGCGAAAAGGCGAAATAGCGAAATCGCCAAAACGCTTAGCTGGCGCATGTTTGTAACGTGTGCCGAGGAACTTTCGTAACGCGTAACGCGTGACACGAAAAAGCGAGATAGCGAAATAGCGAAAAAATTCCTAATTCCAGATTCCTACTCCTAATTCCAGATTCAAATTTCTATTGCCTATTGCCTACTGCCTAATCTTTAATTTTTAATCACTTTTCCAATACTAAGCCTTCTTCCTTCCTTCACTCAAACTATAGTATTCCTTCGTTCTTTATTCGTTCTTCATTCGTTTTACATTCGATTAAACAATAGTTAAAGTATAATTACAGATTAACCATCAAATAATCCTCATTTGACTACCCTAAATACTCAAAAATCATGAAAATTAAACTGATTTAACACAGAAATTTCCCACCCGGGCATACCTCTTCCAGGCAGGAACTTCCACTTTTAAAGAAAGTATATTTGAATTTTATCCCCAATTATTCCCCTCCCTCTTGGGGGAGGGGTTAGGGGTGGGGTTAAGAATCACGAAGAGCCATCAAAATCAACATCCGCCTGAACCACGTTCCCCGGTTTATCCGTGACACGAATCCTAACGCTTCCACCCTGATAGTCAACATTCTCAACCATTGCTGTATAAACCCACTCCCTGTTTCCTGAAAATGGCATCGCGACAGCCGGACCTTTCTCAATAAACTGACCCTTATTATTCAATATCATTACACTAACCGTCTCAACCATGAACCTATCCCAGGCTGAAATCCTTATCACATTCCCCTTAAGACCTCTGTAACTCACCAGATCGACTTTCTGCACCTTCGGTTTGGTTAAACAATCAGACATCGCTGCATGATAGACGTCCTTATACTTAGTCTTCTTTTTCTTTTCGCTGTAATCCTCACTCCGTTGCGGATCATTCTTTACTGCCTTGCTATACTTGACCGCCTTCGCAAAACTTTTCTGGTTCTCCAGTTGTGCCGGGCTCTTTACCACCTTTGAGCAGTCAGGCCGCTTAGCCATTACCGACTTCCCACCATAATTCCTGAGAACAATATCTCCTAGTCTTCCGGAGTACATTCTGGTAATCACATTTTTAAACGAAATCGCCATAACATGGGGTTTTTATAACAGAGGGTAAAGGTAAAACATAAAATTAACCTATGCAATATCCCGGACAATTGTTATTAAAAATTTTATATCTGAAATTTTGAAACCGGGATTTTGAATTCTTCTGGTTTAAATTTAAGCTGGAAGAAAAATCTGAAATTAGGAATTTTTTTCGCGATTTCGCTATCTCACCATTTCGCTATTTCTCTTTTCTCTTTCACTCTGTTACTCTGTTACTCTGTCACTTAGAATAACAAATTCCGCTCAGCAAAGGAAATCGCGAAAATAATTCCAGATTCCTACTCATAATTTTTGCCACATCCAATTTTCGAGTTTTTTAATATATTTGCAATAAATCAATCAATACGCAGAGTATGAAAAAGATCTTCGTTTTCTTACTGATCCCCATGGCTCTTTTGCTGAGCCAGTGTAAACAAAGCACCCAACAAATGGAACAGAAAGCCACTACACAATTTATTCCCAAAGCATCTGCCGACAGTATTGTCGCCCAGCTTATTAAAACAAATGGTGAATCCAATAAAACCCTGATTGAGAAGGGGGTAAGTCAAGTGGCCGCACTCTGGACAGAAAAAGACGGGACCGTAAAGGATTTTGAAGCTTTTTGCCTGAAGAATTATATCGCTTCACCGGAAATGAAGGAAAAGATATTCCAGAGAATCTCAACAAATTTCGAAACACTTAACGGTTATTTCAACCGCATCAGCCTCGACCTGAAGAGGCCAATGGCGCTGGATATGGGAGAAACCTACCCCATCGATGAGATTTTCTCCGCCTATGAACCTACATCCCACTTTAATGATGATTTCTTCACGAATAAGGTTGCGTTTATCGTTGGCTTGAACTTTCCCTTCTATACTTTAGAAGAAAAAGGTCAGATGGGACAAAAGTGGAGCCGGCTTGAATGGGCTTATGCCCGGTTGGGGGATCAGTTTACCACACGGGTACCGGCTGATATCGTTCAGAAAGGTTCCGATGCACTATCTGCAGCCGAAAATTACATTTCAGGATACAATATTTATATGGGGAACCTGCTGGATGATCAGGGAAAGACACATTTCCCGAAAGAGATGAAGCTTCTGTCGCACTGGAACCTCAGGGATGAGATCAAAGCCAATTATGATAAGACCCAAGAAGGACTGGCAAAGCAGAAGATGATCTACCAGGTCATGCTGAGGATCATTGACCAGAGTATTCCTGACAGTGTGATCAATAACCCATCATTTCAATGGAACCCGGTGACAAATAAACTGTACAAAGGCGGCAAGGAGGTCACAGCCACCCCGGAACCCGATAAGCGTTATGAAATGCTGTTGAATAATTTCAAAGCCATGAAGGCTGTGGATCAATACGATCCGATGTTCCCGACCTACATCAAGCGTGCTTTCAATCAACAGATGGAGATTCCGATTGACCAGGTGCAGAAACTCTTCACAGATTTCTGCTCCACCCCCGAAGTGAAACAGGTAGGAGCCCTGATCAGTAAGAGGTTAGGCCGCCCACTTCAGCCTTTTGATATCTGGTACGACGGGTTTAAACCCCGCAGTACGATGGACCAAGCCATGCTGGATAAGATGACCATGAAAAAATTTCCAAATACTGAAGCAGTGGAGAAGGATATCCCGAACATCCTCATAAAGCTTGGATTCAAGCCTGAGAAAGCAAAAGAGATTGCCTCCCATATCACTGTAGACCCGGCCAGAGGTTCCGGACATGCCTGGGGAACACAAATGAAAGGCGACAAGTCGCATCTGCGGACAAGAGTCGGAAAGAATGGCATGGATTACAAAGGATACAACATTGCAGTTCACGAACTTGGACATAATGTTGAGCAGACCATCTCAATGTATATAGTTGATAATTATATGATGTCAGGCGTTCCAAACACCGCTTTTACTGAAGCTTTTGCCTTCACCTTCCAGAAACGTGACCTCGATCTTCTTGGCATAAAGGATAATAATCCGGATAAGGACTATCTTGATGCCCTCGATAATTTCTGGATGTGCTATGAGATCATGGGTGTCTCGATGGTTGACATGACGGTTTGGCAATGGATGTACGATCATCCGGATGCGACTCCCGCACAGTTGAAGGAAACTGTGATCAGTACTTCAAAAGAAGTCTGGAATAAATACTATGCCGATGTACTTGGAGTTAAGGATTGCCCCATTCTTGCCATTTATTCCCATATGATTGAAGACCCACTTTATTTATCCAATTACCCGGTCGGACATCTTATTGATTTTCAGCTTGAAACCTGGTTCAAAGGAAAGAATTTTGCCGATGAGGCCATCCGGATTTATTCTGCCGGTAAGTTAATCCCTCAGGAATGGATGAAGCATGCAGTAGGCAGTGAGATCTCTATCAAGCCATTGATAGATGCAACCGATGCAGCCCTGAAGGTAATAAAATAAAGGGGCTGTTGCTTTACAGCATATTTTGTTGTATATTCGCTTGCTGCAATTGAGACTCCTGAAGATCCCGTGATGGGATTTCGGGGACAATGGTTCTCATCCATATGAAGAAGAACCTGGTAATATTTCTTATTCCGTTTTTCCTTGCCACTCTGGCAAGCGGTCAATCTGTGACATTCTATAAGGAAAATACTTTGATAAAGCTGGATAATTCTCATGTAAAGGTCACAGGAGAATATAACTTCAGGAATAATTATTCCTCGGATGTCATGCAGACGATGTTCGTGCCACTTCCCCTTGCGATCGGAGATCTTAGAATTGATTCCATTTCAATATTCGATGAAACTGAACATATTTGCATAAGCCATTACCGCAAACTGTCTGCAGGTCTTTTTTTCCAGATCAACTTTCATGGTCAGGAACAAAAAAAAATCCGGGTTTATTATTGCATGGATCATGATGGAAAAAATATAAAGTACCTGGCAATGACCCATATTCAATATTGGAAGAAACCCCTTGCTCAGGCTACTTATACTTTACAAGTCGAGGACCCCTCAATCATCATTGATTCAACCTCTTATAAACATGATGAAGTTCTCACCGCCAATTCAAAGATCACCCACACCTGGCAAAGGGTGAACTTTAATCCCGACAGGGAACTTGAAGTATGGTTCCACATGCAGAAATGATGGGTAAGCCGGGGAAGCCAGGATTAATGGTAAATTATTTCTTTGCCGGAGTTGATTTTTTACGCTGCGGAGTATTAGCTTCTTCAGCTAACATCTTTTGAATCAATGATGATCTGTCGACTCCTGTTTCCATTGCAACCCTTTTACTCCACCTGATCAGATCTTTGATGGAAGTCCCATCCTGAGTGTCCTCGTGTAAAATCTTTATCGTGTCATTCAATTGATGTAGAGCTATATTGTAAATTGATTTTAGTTCCTCAAAGGTGACCTTATGGTTTTTCTCCGCATGGTAATAATTTGCCATTATCTCGCTCCTTTTTTTCTCAAATAGATCGAAGGTCAGATTGATAAATAATGCCGCTTTGGATCCCCTTCCCAAGAAATAAAATGAGTTTGTCTTGTTCAGAAGTGTCACGGAGGTCAAATGGACACTATCAGCAATTTCAACCGGATTAAGCAAAATCTGACAATCAATATTATAATAATCTGGATTTTTATTATTGACCAAGGCACTACCATTGGGATAAAAGTGTACTGGCGGTCTTATGTTAAGAAGATCAGACTGTAAAACGTCAGATGAGGCACTCCAGTGAATATAATTAAAGTTTGAGAGAGAATCCAATGTTCTTGAATAATTGATCAGAACTCCGTTAGAGTGGAAATAATCGACAAATTGTTTTTGTTTCTCACTTTGTGGAATGATCTCCGTGTGCGTCCAGAAAATTGAGTCATAGGGTAAGCACGAGATCTTCTGATAATCGTTATCCTGGTCCTCGACCAGCTTATCAGGGAGCATTCCGGGAAAGGGATTTGAAAAGTCATAAAACAAAAGTGTCGCTTCACTTTTGATTTTCAGGGTATTGGATGAATGTAATGAAGTATAAAGCAGCGAGTAATCCAATGAAGTACGGTCGATCATAGGATGATCTACTTTTGAATTATCGAAAGTAAAAGCCAGGCCTACCCGGATAGAGTCTATTTTATCACCTGCAATCAGGGGTTTAAAGTAAAAGAAGTCATTGTCATTCAATGTATACTCGAGCTTTTCAAAAGTCTTGTTGGAACTGTTGATCCAGGCTAAGCCTGAGAATAAGTTCGTACTATCTTTCCGGGCCTGGAATTGAAGAATATATATCTTGTTTCCACTTTCTGAGGATGTCTGGATGATCCTGACGACATATAACTTCTTTAACTGCCGATAGTTAAAATTACCTGCTGATGAAGGGATATTCAGGTTCCCTGACAGTGAGAAGAGGTTGAAATGAGTAAAGATATCCGTGGTGTTCAGGCTGTAGAAACTATTCAAGCAAAAGCCGATCCTTCCATTTTTCAGGGCCAAACCGGAAATACCTGATTTACAGGAAACATCACTATTGAAATATCCCTCAACGATTTCCAACGGCACCTCTTCATATTGGCATAAAAATGAAAAATAACCTTTTGCAGGGACTATTTCCGCATATTTCCTGTACCTCTGGCAAAGTTCAGAGAACAATTGGTAAGGATAATCAACATTTCCCTTTGAGGTAATGTTGACATCATTGAGCTGGTATGTCCGGGGTGTTAAAGAAACGACAAAAGAAGCACCGATATTTTTGACTAGGACAGATTTTGGAGAGTAACCCACGCAGGAAATAATGATCGTATCGCGGTCGGTAAATACACCGGACGGAAGTGAAAACCGGCCATCTGCATTCGCGACACTTTGGGTTTTCTTGTTTTTAACCTTAATTGAGGCATAAGGAATGGGTAATTTCGATTTTGAGTCTTTTATAAGACCCTGGTAAGCATCCTGTGAAAATACATTTTCCAAGACAAATAATACGATCACAATTTGCAGGATTCCGGTTTTTATCATAAAAATGATGATTACTAATACCTTAGATATTAATTCTTAACAAACCTCGAAATACAATCTGAACAAACAAATACCTCCTACAAATTTATACATAACAATTTAATTTACAATATATTTATACATAATATTTTGGAGCATAAACCAATGCGGGAAGGGGAAAAAATGTCATGATTGAAATTTTAACCTATTGTAATCCAGGATAAAAAGAATCAGATATTCTGAACCTGACCATTCAGAATGACAGTATCCACTTTATTACTCCCATAAGAATAAGGCATGAATTCATAGCCAGGGATAGGTTTTGTGATGAACAAATTTGCTTTTTTTCCGCGGGCAATGCTTCCCAGTTCCTCACTTAGTCCCATAGCATAGGCGCTATTGATGGTGACTGCATTGATGGCCTCCTCCGGAAGCATCCTGTAATTGATGCAGGCCATTGAAAGAATAAGTTGCATATTTCCTGAAGGCGATGAGCCTGGATTGAAATCGCTGGCTAAGGCGATTGGAAGCCCTGCCTCTATCATCTTTCTGACGGGGGCCAGTTTCATTCCCAGGAAGAATGCGGCTCCCGGAAGAACAGTAGGCATGGTCTCCGAGCTAAGCAGGCATTTTATCTCTTCATCGCCGGTATACTCAAGATGATCAACTGAAAGTGCATTATATTTCACGCCTACCTGAATACCACCTGAAAAATCCAGCTCATTTGCATGTATCTTGGGACGCATTCCGTATTTTATTCCTGCCATCAGGATACGGTCAGTTTCCTCAACGGTAAAAAATCCGCGGTCACAAAAAACATCAATGTAATCTGCAAGCTCTTCAGCAGCTACTTGTGGGATCATCTCATTGATAACCATATTGACGAACTCTTCCTGCCGGCCTGCATATTCAGTAGGAACCGCATGCGCAGCTAAAAAGGTGGGTACGATGGTCAATGCGGTCAACTCCTGAAGTTTATGGATCACCGTAAGCATCTTCAACTCATCTTCCACCGTTAACCCATATCCGCTCTTGATCTCGACTGCGCCAGTGCCAAGACTCATGATCTCATTCAATCGTGGAAGAGCCTGTAATATCAGTTCACTTTCTGAAGCCTCATGTAGCTTTTTTGCTGAGTTCAGGATCCCTCCTCCCCGTTTTGCAATTTCTTCATAGGTCAGGCCACTGATCTTATCAATGTACTCTATTTCCCTGCTGCCATCAAAGACAAGATGCGTATGTGAATCACAAAAAGATGGAAAAACCAGTTTCCCTGAAGCATCAATAATCATCAATTGATCAGGCTGGACGCCGGTAACCTGATGATATTCCTGTTCATACTTTGCTATCTTTATCTTACATCTTTCAGGCGTTGGTTCAGTTTCTGAGGAACCAAAATCAATTATCCTGTCACCTGCGATCAGCAGCCATGCATCTTTCAGAGTACCAAGAGCTGACATGTCTTTTCCGGGAACCATAATTCTTGCAGATTCTTCAACCTGGATAAGATCTTTGATATTTCTGATAAGGATCATCTTACTCAAATTTCTTCAGCGAAATTAATGATAATTCCATTGTCTGAAAGAAAATTCAGTAAGCAAAAATATATACCCCATCAGAAGAATTAAGTTGTTATCAGACAAAGGATACAAGATAATAAAGTTGGATTCTTTTAATGGTCATTAAAATAATTTATAAAATTCTATATCACATTACGACACATATTTGAAATATCTATATCTTTGTAGGGAAGAATTAATTGTAAATTATTCACCCTAAATCTTTTTATAAAATGAAAAAAATCTTGATACCTTTTCTTCTCTTACTCATCGGAATTAGCTTTTCTTCATTTGCAAAGAAAGTTGAAATCACCGATGCAAGGCTCATTGCAAAAAATGCCTACTTCGAGCAGATCAATCGCCACGATGCCGTCCCCTATCAGTCGATTGACATTTCAAGAGAATTTGTTGAAACATATAACAATCACGATGTCTATTACATTTTCAACATCAATGATAAAGGGTTTATAATCATTACAGCTGATGATAACAATTACCCTGTCATTGGATTCTCCTTCGAATCATCTTACTCTCCTTCTAATGAAGCTGAAGGATTTGCTTATTGGATGAATGAAAGGAAAAAGGAAATCGCTTACAATATTGAGAACAATGTCCCCGCCGACGATAAAACCGTTGCAATGTGGCAACATCTGAATAATAAAGATTTTAACCGGGTATCTTACAATCCAGAGATGATCCAGGATGTGGCTCCTTTGACCACATCCCTCTGGGATCAGATATTCCCTTACAATGATTTTTGTCCAATTGATTCCACATGCAATTCATATAATTATCATGTAACGACGGGATGTGTCGCAACAGCAATGTCACAGATAATGTATTACTGGAGATGGCCCAATACAGGGGTTGGTTCTCATTGTGATATTCATCAGAATTACGGACAACTATGTGCAGATTTCGGTTCGACAACATATGATTGGGACGGAATGGTTGATCAGCCTTCCAGTGAATGCAACCCCATTTCGACATTAATGTCACATACTGGCATTTCCGTAAACATGGAATACAACAGTGATGGGCAGTGTGGTTCAGGAGCTTATCAAGGAGATGTTGCAACCGCTCTCGTAAATTATTTCAGATACTCAACAAGTGCTCTATCTGTGCAAAAATCTAGCTATTCAACTGCAAATTGGAATACTCTTCTTCAGGGAGATCTAAATAACGGTCAACCAATCCAATATGGCGGATTTGAGAGTTCCGGTGCTGGACATTCCTGGGTTTGTGACGGTTACCAGGCAACAGATTATTACCATTTTAACTGGGGATGGAGTGGCAGTGGTGATGGGTATTACTATCTGACAAACCTTGATCCGGAAGGATATACATTCAATAATAACCAGGCGGCAGTAGTTCATATTAAACCCGATCCATCTCAATATCCAACCTATTGCTCGGGTACAACCGACCTGACCACAGATGATTTTGGAACTATCGAAGACGGTAGCGGACCCGTTGCAAATTACCAGAACAACGAAAACTGCAGCTGGCTGATAGCACCGGCTGACAGTATCAGCACTATCAGACTCAGCTTTGAAAGATTCAGCACAGATACGGTTGATATCCTGACTGTATATGACGGAGCAACTACAAGTTCTCCAGTCCTTGGTACTTTCTCCGGTAGAACGTTACCTACAGTCACATTGGTTTCTACTGGACCTCAGATGTTGGTAACTTTCGTTTCAGGCAGCGGTGCAACAGACCAGGGCTTCCTTCTAAACTATAAATCAATACCTGCGAATTTCTGTAACAGCACAACCGTGCTTACAGATTATGCTGGTTCTTTCAGTGACGGAAGCGGACCGTACCAATATCGCAACAGTTCATCTTGTAAATGGATGATCGAGCCACCTTTTGCACTGAGTATCACACTTACATTTGACAACTTCAATACAGAACAAGGTCCTGACAAAGTGCAGGTTTATAATATTGGAGTGAATCCACCTGTAATGATGGAGTCCTATTCCGGTGACTATACAAATAATCCTATTCCTCCATTAACAATTAATTCTGGGAAAGCAATGGTTATGTGGTCCACAAACAGTACCATTCGAGGAGCAGGATGGAATGCAAGCTATACTACTACCACCGACGGAGTTAATAACATGAAACAATTCAGCGATCTTTCTGTATATCCGAATCCTACAGACGGAATGCTGAATATCCAGTTTACCACGACTCAAAGCCAGTCAGTAAGAATGGAGATCCTTTCCCTGAATGGTGAAATCATGTATAACCAGGATCTTGGCAGTGTTACGGGATCAAACAACAAACAAATTGATCTTTCATCTTTTGCAAAAGGGATCTACATCTTACGACTCATTAGTGATAGCGGGACGACCAACAATAAAATCGTATTGAAGTAATTATCATAAACCCATGCTCTTGTCTGCAGGAAATGTGTTATAAATATCCTGCAGACAAGTTATTTGGGGATATAAAATCAAACCACGCGGATGACCCATCGTTTGATTTTTTTTCTTTTTATCTTATTTTCCGGGCAAGCCCTTCTTGCAAGACAGGTTCCTTTGGAAGATGCAAAATATGTTGCCCGGCAATTTTATACTGAAAGGGTTACACGTTATTATTCAGCTGACAAGGGTTCTCTTCTTCACATTACCAGTTCCTTTACCATCGCAGATGAGGGATTGCCCGTTTATTACATTTTTAATATCAATGAAACAGGATTTGTGATCATTTCTGCAGAAGATGCCGTTATTCCAGTCCTTGCTTATTCTTTCGATGGGATCTATACAGAAAAAGATAAAGCGCCACAATTTTCAGCTTGGATGGGGCAATATGCCCGACAGATCTCTTATGCAAGAAAAACGAATGCGCCGCCTCTTCCGTCTGCCACTGCTGCATGGAAGCATCTTTTGAATGACAGCCCAAGTCCTTCTTCTCCTCAAAAAGAGATCCTTGATGTAGAACCAATGATCACCTCAAACTGGAATCAGCCTTTCCCTTATAATGAAATGTGTCCGGCTGATCCTGCAGGCTCAGTCGGGCATGCAATCGTGGGTTGTGTTCCGGTAGCTATGGGACAGATCATGTATTACTACCGCTGGCCTGATCATGGTACCGGCTCCTATTCTTATTTGGATTCCACCTATGGTATCCAACATGCCAATTTTGACAGTACCTGGTATCGCTGGAATAATATGAAAAACACAATCACTTCAAGTGATTCAGGAATTGCCCAACTTCTCTATCACCTTGGGGTTTCAGTTGATCTGGTCTATGGCCCCTCAAGTTCAGGTATGTATAACCACAAAGCTGCCTATGCTCTCAGGACTTATTTCAAGTACTCGCCTGAGACACAATATCTTT
>JBEKQA010000072.1:0-14884 GCA_049520195.1 Bacteroidales bacterium | reverse complement strand
AAATAATTATAATCTTAAATAAGTATTTACTTACTCATGATTATTTCACAATCCTAGTTAACAAATAAACCTCAATTCAGTATCCAAAAATCATCAAAATCCCTTTACTATCAATCATTTCCTGATTTTTATACGACATTAATGGTACTATACTGTATAATATATATAATAACATTGCTGCACTTTTTTTTGCTTTTTTTTTGCTATCAATTTTTAATCATGCTATCCATTTTTTGATCCCATATCTTTTTTATTTCTGAATAATACTTGAGAGGAAAGTGAAGTGAATCATGGACAGAAAATAGTTTTATATCCTGTAGTTGATTTATGATAGCGGGATAAACTGTATTAAAAATGAAATGACTTTCCATTCTTTGTAATGTTTGCCACAAATATTCACCATAATTTACTTTATAATTTACTATGAACTCATAGACTGTAGGGAATTCACCCCTGAATAGTTGTTTATAATGATGAACATTCTTTCGCTTATCGAATAAGCATTTAAATATCATTGGTTTCACGGCAGCTCTATCGACAAATTTTAATGGGTATTTATCCCGGAAATAGGTATATAAATCACCTCTCTCAACAATCTGGATAAACTTTTTGATCTCCGGATCATTGTTAATCAACCATTCTTTCTTTAAGATCTGACAGAGGAAGAATGGTTGTGATGTCTTTATATCCAACCCTGTGATTGGTTCACCATCGATTCGTAGGTATTGATTACGAATGCCTTTTCTCAGGTTTGTAAAATTCGTGTGAAACCTACCGTGTTTATCGAACTTCGTAAAGATATCCATGTCTGTTATTTTGGTTATCATTATAAGATTCTTGAGGTACTTCCTCCGGTTATCCTTGATAGTATCGTTTATAAATTGCATTGACTGGACATCATCAATGGTTATATAATTCAAATCGGAGATTAACTTGGTTCTGATTTCAACGGGGATGGTACTCTTAATATCCCTGATCTTTCCGTTTTTCTCCGCTAATCTTGATCTACATTTTTTGTCGAATACGAAATCGTTGGATCGGTATATAACCACATCATCAAGTTTTTCACATATTTTGTACTTATTGGACTTTACATGATGTGAGGAATAATTTCCTGTCTTTTCGATGAAACCATTTTCAATCAGGTATTCGATATACCTTAAATAACACATACCATAGATCTTTTGTAAAAGATTAGAACTCAATCTCACCTCATCCTTGTCGAAGGCGTAGTGATAAATAAAATGATGGATCAGGTGGAACAGGTAAACTGTCTTGAGGTTGGTTGATTTATATCGTATTTTCTTTCTGGAAAAGAGCTGTTGGAATCGTTTTGGTACTATTAATGTCACTCATAGGTCATTCTTTTTTGAGAACCGATAGATTCTGATAAGTTTTATATTAAAGTTTCGAGGTCAAAGTTTAAAAATGATTTTTTGGTGATATAAAGCTGATTGACGGGGATGGAGGGCCTTGTTTAACCAAGAACTAATATTCAACTTCTGAGATTCCCACAAGGAATTGGTATTTACCTTTATCAACCTGTTAATAAAGTTGTTTGAGGATGATGTGAGAATTTATTAAGCGGTTATTGATTGCGACATAAAAGTGGTTTCTTTACCTTTGATTCTCAATTCGATTATTACAGCTTTCTAACCTCTGTATAAATGGACAGTGAAAATCCAACAATTCGATTAAGTAAAGTCGCAAGAGAATTGAATGTAGGAGTGCATTCTGTAATAGGCTTTCTGAAATCACAAGGATATGAGGTAGAGTTAGACCCCAATAGTAAACTTACTATTGAACAATACTTACTTTGTTTAAAAAACATTGAACAGATTCATGGAACTACTATTGAAGAAGCCAATTTCAAAAAAGGAATTTTTGGACAGATTCTGGATACTGATGTTAAACCGACACAAATGTCAAACTCCAATCTGAAAATTCTCGGTAAATTTGATTTGAGTCCTTTCCCAAAGAGTGATTCGGGTGTCCACCGAAAAGAAAATATTGAACAGATACATAGGGCTTCTGTTATCCCGACACAAATACCAAGCTTCAATCTGAAAAATCTCGGTAAAATTGATTTGAAGTCTTTACTACCAAAGAGTGATTCGGATGTCAACCGATACCTACCTAATACCCAATCTTGGATAATAGGAAAAGTAAAATCTTTCAATTATGATAAAGGATATGGATTTGTCGAGTGTTGGGATGATAAAAAGGACTATTTTTTTCATATTTCTAAAGTTGAAACAAGTCCTGTTGGAGCTGGTGATTTCATTGTATTTAAGTTAAAGCCTTCCCGGAAAAAGCCGGGAACTTATGAAGCGATTGATGTTTATTTGGTTTCAGAATTTGGGGAAAACTATGATTATCTTATCGAACAATATTTAAAAAGGTCAGATGAATTGTTGAAAAATGACATTCTAAAAGCCCTTCCAGTAAATGAGAAATTACAACTTCTTGAATCTGTACTTGTACCTTTCACTCGTATCGAGGATGATAGCACTTTTTTAAAATTCAAACTAAACATTAGGCTCTTTTCTACGATAAGTGAGCCAGCGGAATTGAAAAAGGAAATTATAGAAAAAATCTCAGATTGGTTAACTCAGGTTGCAAATCCAAAATATTATATCCAATTATGGGCAGACGGTACATTTCAGGTCGTCCCACCAACGGATAGTCTAATAGAGGATTTCTTTATTAAATCAAGTAATCAAGAACGCCTTGTGTTTTTTAATCTATTAGATTATGAACATAAGGCCAAATTATTGAAACAACTTAATTCCATTGAGGAACCCAAAACGATACTCGATTTCGTACTCGACCATCTCAAGCAATTGAATAAAATCAGTAGTTATATAGATGTTAAATTAAAACTGTACGAAAATGAATATTGGTTGGACAAGGAAGGTTATGAACTCTTCCTAAATACTATTGAGAATTTGAAGAACAATATTGATGACAGAAGTAAACTTGAATTGTATTTCGCTGGATATTTGAATTCATTTTCAACCGATTATGTGTTATTAAACAATGATAGCTTCACAAATGAAGAAATAGAACAACTACTTAAAACTGGCTTGTTTTCACAAAAAGATGTCTTGTCAATGATGAGCAGTAGGCTTGAAAGTGAAATTATGAAGCTGCCAACTGACTTCAAAGGCGATTTTCATGAACTGGAAGGTGGATTAGCAAAATCAGAGTGGAATGAATATGGTGAGAATCAAGCTAAGCCTTTCTATTGGATATTCCAAATCTTGGGAAAACATCTTACTAAATCATACATAAAGAAAAAGGATAAGATTATTGAGAAAATACCTAAATGGTTGCAATTCCTTTTATGGAAACATGGATTTACAGGTATAATACCGGCGGAATACATTGCAAATAACCTTTTGATTGATGATAAATTTCAAGAAAAAATAGACGATTGGTTAACAGGAGATAAAATAATAATAGACAAAGCTTCTCAAATTTTACAATCGAATATTCAGAAGATTGAATCCATTTCTTCTCGAAAACAGTTCTATCTGCTTTATAATCATGGTAAAGCACTCGTCAATCTTGACTGTAAGGTTTCAGAAATTGAAAATCTGTTAGAGCATAATAATCAATGGTTTTTCAAACTTATTTGTTGGCTTGAAGGATTATCATCCGAATTCAATTTCGATGAATTCAAAACCAAACTTGTATTCCTTAGCCCAGAACATCAAATTAAATTTCTAAGAAAGGTATTCTGGCTCAAACACTCGAATAAATTTAAACTAACCGTTGATAAACTGAACCAACTGGTCAGGATTGATTTTGATATATTCAAACTCAATGCAGAAGTGAACCCTGATGTTCATTTGGATATTTCAGTTGATATCGTGATTGAGGCAATCAAGTCCTTTTCGGAGAAAGGCAAGTTTTTATTCGATAGTCAACTTCTTACATTAGTCTTAGGAAACATTACTAATGATAAAAAATTCCGTTTCAAAATCTCGGAATTATTTGAAGATTGTAAAGGCCGTTGTGGATTAGAATATGATTGGCGAAGAAATGGAGAAGTAAGAAAACAATATTATGGGCATAACCAATACTACTATGCGATTCAGTTTAATACTGGGGAAGGGAATTTTGTGGAAATCAAAGAAAAAGTAAAGGAATTACCCGGAAGGAAATGGAATCAAGTTGAACAGCACTGGGGAGTACCATCAATTTACGAGGAACAAGTTTTAAAATTCGCTCGTGAAAATCGGTTCTTCATTGATATGGAAGGAGGAAATTATAGGAACAACATCCATTTGGCTGAATTAAAACTGAAAGATATTCCAAATGGAATTCAGTTTTGTGAAGGCAGACTTGCGAATAAACAACACGAGTACTTTAATAAAGAATTTTGGTGGTGTTGTAATCAGCCTTGTTTTAGTCATTGTGAAACCATACATAAGCCTGAAGATTGGGAAAAGTATACTTTTCTTGATTTCCTGACTATTATGGGGTTTGACCTTGACGATGGAAACAGGGTAGGTGATTATATTGAAAAGGGGAAGTACTATCAGTTTATTTCAACCATCAATCAATTTAACCGTTTATTAGAAAGAATGTACTGTGATTCTTGTAATCACATTCTTTATCCAATTGAAGATTCAAATTTTGCTTATCATAGAGTTGTTCGTTTCCATTGTGAAAATCCTGAATGTGAGGAATACCACATAGAGATTTACTTAAATCACTGTTTAAACGGGAAGTGTAACGGGATTATTGATAGTAGATGGTCTAAAAAGTGTCCTAATGGCCTTTATATCTGTTCAAATGAAACTTGTGGTTGTTGCTGTTCACATGAAATGTTAAGCAGACATCTTCAAAACCTTCGAACAACGGGTGGATATATCCATCAGAATCTCATTAATAATGTCGAAAACAAGGTAGGTCACTTGGAACGAGCAGAACACTATTGTTATAAGTGCGGCAGATTAATGGAAGAACTTCCAGATGATGTTTTTCATTGTAATGACTGTAACATCAGTTATGATGTATCAAAGAACAATTTTAAAAGGCCATATAGACATTTAGGTAAAACAAAGACAAGCACTTTGACAGAAGAGCCCCCACCTGAATTAGAAGATTATTTCCCTTTTTAAATCTACTACAAAAATTCTTTTTATGAATGCAACAGAACATTTGGTAGAAGTTTATTACAGACAACTTGGTTGTTTCACGGCTACTGACATTAAAATTCCCAAAGGGAACAATAGACAGTTTGACCTTCTTGCGTTCAACTATACGACTAAAAAGTTATATCATGTTGAAATCAGTGTTGCCCATGGAGAACATTGGGCCGGAAACCTAAATGACCTTAAGAAAAGAATCCGTTTCAAATTTTTTGGCTTTCCCCGTAACAACCGTCCTGAAAATTCTAAGACTGATTTTGCCAAAGGGAAAACATATCTTAACGCTATTAAAGCGACTTATTTGAAATATGGGATTGATTATAGTGAGGTAGTTCGTGTTTGGTGTACATGGTGTTTACCCCCAGAGAAAGTTACATTGGATGATTGGTATCAGGAGTTGGCAACAGAATTCAATTTGAAATCAGAAAATTTTCAACTCCTATTATTTAGAGATACAGTGATACCAACACTTTTAAAAAATATTGGAACTGCGAACTACGATGATGAACTACTACGAACCTTGAGTTTAATCAATCAATTTAACATACAAACCGCCAATAAAGGGAGATAAGGTTAATAGTTGGAAATGAAGCGAAGCAACATACAAACAGTAGTAAATGATTATAAATCTAAATCCTCTCCTTACGATAGGTATACTTCGTTTGATTACTGTTACAATTACTTTCGACAGACAAACGATTTGAATCAGGATATAGAAAAAAGTTGTCTCACACTCGGATTTTATTTAGCAAGCTGGGGTATGTTAAGAGCGAGTTTCTTATTACAACATAGTGTTAAGCAATTTTATACTACAATTCAATATATTAACTCACTGCCCAAATCTATTTGGTCAATAGATGTTGATAAGTATTCAGAAGGAAACATTCAAACTATTATCCAAATATATCAAGATATTAAGAAAATTCTGATTCAAGAGGACAATGCCGATTTGATATTGATTACCAAGGTTCTTCTTGGTGTTTTTGGTTTCATCCCTGCCTTCGATAGAAACTTTTGTAAAAGTTTCCGGTTGATTTCGGAAGGTCGATGTGGTTTTAGACGAGTGAATAAAAAATCCCTGACTTTCATTAGTGATTTTTACAACGCTAATCAGGATGTGATTGACAAGTTATCTTCGGAAACTATTACCACTGATTTTTTGACTGAAAAAAAGACACAGATACATTATACCAAAGCGAAAATTATTGATATGTATGGCTTTAGTTTAGCAGAAACCAACTATTAATTTATGTTGGAAGAATAAGATCAGGTTTAGGATAGTTTATTGTTTTTACTTCCTTTTCTTTTGTTGTTAGAAATTTAAAGCCAGTTGAATAGTATGTGTGATGATTTCTAAATAAAAGTGATTTTTCATCAACATTCTGAAAGAAATCAAAGTAATTTAACCAATTATAGAATCTTTTTTCTCCATCACTTGTACAACCATATCTACTTAAAGCATTATAGAATAGTAACCCTAACTCATCGTTGGACATTTGTGCTTGAATGATATCAATATATTTTTTTCGATCTTTATCATTATTCCATTCTACTATGCAAAATTTTATCATGTTATGAATAAATCGGAAATAGTGACCAAGCCTATTTTGATACAATCTATAATGATATTCATAAATGGCAATATAATACTCCTGTGATAAATTTTCTAACCCTCTCTTAGTAAAATCTTCTGAAAAACATAGTTCTCTCATAATAATATCTTTTTCAAACTTCTTAATTTTTTCAGTGACTTCATTAACCTCAGGGATATCTAAATTATATTCCACTATACGAACTGAATCTTCTAAATCACACATTTTAATGTGAGAAAGCACTGAAGAGAAATAATCATAACCTGTCCGTTTCTCTTTTTCCCTCATTAGATTAATTACCACATCTCCACTAATCGTTTCAATAAGATTCCTGTATGTGCTTAGTAAATTAAAGAAACTTGTTTCAAATTGTTGTTTATTAGTTAATTTGGTTATGTTCCTATTAAATTTATCTTGTTGCTTGTTGAATTTCTTCTGTTCTTGGAAAGTACTATAAATTAGCAGAAATGCTGCCCCAGATAGAAAAACACCCACTAAACCACCTATAAATTGCCCTAAATTGGAAGCAGTAACAAGGTTTGGTTTAGTAAACCAATGAAAAATGTTATGATTAAAAGGTATTGATATTAAAATGGAGATTAAGATGAGTAAGCCCACTATTCCTAATGATACTCCCACACATAAGGCCCAATTCTTCCTTAAAAGAATCAATAACCATCTTATTTTATAAATTCTAAATACCCATCTTTTCATATTGAAACGATTAACATACGCAAATATAAAATAATTACCTTAAAAGGTTAGGGATTAATGTTTTAATTTTTTTACCTTTACATTTTAACCAATTGAAAGGATGAATTTATATGAACCAGTACTTATTTGATAAAATAATTGAAAATTATCGGCTTAATATTGAGAATCAACATGCCCAATACAATCTACTGATAACGATTCTATCTGGTGCTTTTTTACTATTACTTACTATTAATTGGTATTGGAATAATCATAGAATCACTGAAAAAATTAAGTCTCTGGAAGAACAGGCAAGAAGTATAAGAGATATTATAAATTCTGATACTTCAAACTTTTTCAAACAAAAAGAAAAAGAAATTGTTGAAACATTTTATCATCAACAAACTACAATTGATCAACTTGCCGTTGCCATCTTTTCAGTTAACAGTGATAATACGGGGGGTGCTTTATTCTTCCTTTGTAGAAGTATGGATATTTTTAGAATGCAGAATGATCAGATAAATTTAAGAAAATCGGTAGAACTTTTACTTCAGTTTATTAGCCATGATCCATTAGCATCAGTAAAGAAAGTATATAACTTAAATGATGTTAAAAAATTTGTTAACAACATTCCAGATATGTTAAATAGGGAAAGAGAAGTAATTAAATCATTTTTGGAAGGGTGTGTTGAATTTAGTACAGAAGTAAAATTGTAAACATATAGTTCGAGGATTTCCTGAGATGTAAGAATATAATACTTCCCAAATTTAGGGCAGTAAGTTAAGGTGTGCAAACAAACCTTTTTTTATCCTGTCGCAATTCATCAACTTTGTACCTGAATATGGATCAAAAATTGAGACAACGGTTTATAAAGCAGAAGATCCAAGATTTCATTGCCGACAACCTTAAGCCTTACCCTACTATTCTGTGTGAAATGCAGAATCCTTATATTGAAGAATTGGTAAGAAAATTCTGTTTTTTTTCAGAAAGGATGGTGCCATTTACATTCAGACACTTTCAGCCATTGATAAATGAAAGGTTAGATATCCAAAAAGAAACTATTGATTATGGGGATTTGTACATATTGGTTACCATAAACTGAGAGCACCATTTTTTTTACACTGAAAAGAACTCTTACCTTTGTTCAAATTACTGAAAGACCAGCGATCACAGCATCTTTAGGGTTGTAATTTTGTAAAAATCTATAAATCATGGAAACTGTTTTACTTTTAATTGTTGTTGGATTTTTAATCATTGACATTATTATTTCTTTGGTTAGGAAACCCGTAAGTTATAAACAAGAGTTTATCAATCTTCAAAACGAATTATCCTCTAATAACCAAGCTATTCAGAAGATAGAATCCTCGGTTAAAGAGGAAGTCCGGCTGAACAGACAAGAACTATTGGATCAGCTAAAAATCAACAGGGATGAGATGGGTAGTTCGTTAAAAGATTTCCGGACTGAACTACTTCAATCATTAAAATCCTTTCAAGAAGCATTTGATAAGAATGTAAAATCATTCAATGATTTACAACGGGAAAAGTTTGGCAAAATGGAAACCAAACAAGACGAACTGATTCAAAATACAGAAAAGAAATTAGAGAAAATGAGAGAAACTGTGGATGAGAAACTCCAAAAAACGTTGAATGAACGTTTAGGTCAGTCCTTTGAATTAGTCAGTAAACAATTAAAAGATGTTGAACAGGGATTGGGAGAAATGAAAACCTTAGCTCAAGATGTCGGGGGTCTGAAGAAAGTCTTATCCAATGTTAAAATGAGAGGGGGTATCGGTGAAGTTCAGTTAGCCATGTTACTGGAACAGATTCTTGCTCCCGATCAATATGAAGCAAATGTAAAAACCAAACAAGGTTCCTCGGATTTAGTTGAGTTCGCTATTAAATTACCGGGGAGAGACGCTGAAAATAGTACGGTTTATCTTCCAATTGACGCGAAGTTTCCCAAGGATGTCTATGAACAACTGGTCGATGCTTATGATTCCGAAGATACTACACTGATTGAATCAGCATCTAAAAACATTGAAGCTGTTATAAAAAAAATGGCAAAGGATATCCGGGAAAAATATCTTGATCCACCAAATACCACAGATTTTGGGATAATGTTTCTCCCATTCGAAGGGATATATGCAGAAATTGTCCGTAGAGCATCCTTGCTTGAACAACTACAACGTGAGTTCAAAGTTATCGTGACTGGGCCAACTACCTTGGCAGCTATTCTAAACAGTTTACAAATGGGATTCCGGACACTGGCTATTCAGCGAAGGAGTAGTGAAGTGTGGAACATACTGGGAGCAGTTAAAAAGGAATTTGAAAACTTCGGGGGGATGCTTGAGAAGGCTCATAAAGAGATCACAAAAGCGGGTGATACCATAGAAGAATTACGTGGGAAACGTACACGGGCAATATCACGAAAACTAAAGGAAGTTGAGGCACTTCCAGCAAAAGAAAGTCGTGAAATACTTCCTGAAATTGCGTCGGGGGAAGTTATTGATGAAGAAGAGAGCAGTGAGATTTAATTTTCTACGGTATGTCCAAATTTATCGCATCATTCTTACGGGGAGCCAGTCCGATAAACCCCGATACAATTGAGATTACCGATAACTCTGTTATTTTCAAAAAACTCAAGATTTATCTTTTAGGATATGACACCATTGTAATCCCTTTTTCGAAAATATCTTCTGTGGAGCTTAACTCGAGTTTAATCGGCACTAATATAACTATAAAGAGTTTTGGGGAAGGGACTATCGAAGGACATCGTTTTTCGCTTAGTGATGCGAAAGAAATGAAACGGTTGATCGAGGAACAGATGTGAATCCGTTGAATAAAGTTGTTGACCGGCTTTGGCTCCTCCATTGAATTATGTAGTTGAACAATTTTCCATAATTGCATGGGGTATTTGAATTTAGAACCTTATAACATGCATGGTATTATATTTGGTTAAAATAGACACTCGAAAACTTGCATAACATCCAATTTTTTCTTATTATTGGTGAAAATTATATAAGGAGATAGCCTTATATTCCAATATTGAACCCAGATTATGCAATGAAATATATTAGCCATGCATAATAAACTTAAAGGTATTAATTTTGCAACGACAAGTGATCTGTCAGATGAACTTATCTGTGTTATATATAAACATAGGGTTGAAGCAGAAAACCAGATAAAGGAATTAAAATATGAGTACGGGATGGAGGGGTTTTGCTTCAAAGAAATCCATGCCACTGAATTTGCCTTCAGATGGGTCATGATTGCGTATAATTTAATGAGTCATGTGCGCAATTCAATTCCGGTCAGCAAGGTAAAGCACACATTATCAACACTAAGATTTAACTACATTGCAATCGGAGCATATTTGGTTACATCAGGTCGTCAAAAGAAACTCATGCTGGCAGTTTCGGGTAAAAAGCGGGATAACATTGATAGTCTATTTGTGAAAATAAATGCATTTGGATTAGCAGAAGTAATTTCCACTGCATAATCTGGGTTGAAAACAAATCTTATTTACCTTTAAAATTGAAAATCATGAAAAAATCTACCGTTATTATCATTTTATTTACGCTTACTATGCTGAATATTCAGGCACAGAATTACCTGATCAGTTTTGCAGGTTCAGGCGATACTAACGTGGTAGGCACCGTAAAAGTTGACAATTTAATAAGCGGAGCCACAGTCACCCTTAACGGGGGAGATGTTTTACATTTAATTCCAGCAGCTGGAATTGGAACCATGGATAATAATAATGAGACTTTGCACATTTATCCAAATCCAATGGCAGAGCAGGCAATGTTAACATTCGTTGCATCGGAAAGCGGCAATGCGGTTATATGCATTGTTGATTTATCAGGAAAACTCGTCTGTCAAATCAGGTTAGTGCTATCGACAGGAAGTCAAAGTTTCCGGATTTCAGGAATCAGCCAGGGTATGTATTTTGTTAAAGTCACCGGTGCAAATTATAATTATTCGACAAAACTGATGAGCCGGAACAACTTGCAAAGCCCAGCAAGAATTGAGTATGTTTCTTCTGTTAAGAATCCTGCAAGTAAACAGTTGAAAAACATTACATCAACGATTGATATGCAATACAAGGATGGTGATCAATTACTTTACACGGGTAGTTCAGGAAAATACAGCACAATAGTAACCGATGTGCCAATCAGCAGTAAAACAATAACTTTCAATTTTGTAGCATGTACGGATAACGATGGCAACAATTATACAACAGTCCAGATAGGCACAGAAAAATCAGGTGCCCAGATATGGATGGCAGAAAACCTAAATGTCGGAACAAGAATTAACGGATCCCAAAATCAATTAAATAATGGTATTATAGAGAAATACTGTTATAATGATTTAGAATCGAACTGCGCTATTTATGGAGGATTATACCAGTGGAATGAAATGATGCAATATAATTCCACACCGGGAGTACAGGGAATATGTCCAACAGGCTGGCATTTACCAACAGATGCAGAGTGGTTTACACTGATAGATTACCTTGGAGGAGTTTCCATTGCCGGAGGGAAGATGAAAGGAACAGCTCATTGGGAATCGCCAAATACCGGGGCAACCAACTCCAGTGGATTCACTGGCCTTCCGGGCGGCAAAGTATTCGGCCCTCCGAATGGGGAGTACAGCCTCGTTGGCCTATCCGGCTTCTGGTGGAGTTCATCTCAGGAGACTGTCTCTCCATACACTGCCGGGCTCTTTGGTGTGTCCTACACGATGACCTCAGTGGGTACAAACGGCGATTTCGAGTACCCCGGGTATTCTGTGCGTTGCGTTCGTTAAGACTATTTGACTATTTTCCTATTTGATTATTTGGGGTATGGGGCCTGCTCCATCGAAATTATTTTCTAAAAATGGGGTTACATCAGGAATGGCTACTTGTGTTCAAAAACTTAACCATCTGTGACTGTTTTATGATTATGTAAATTACCATTCAATTTTACAAAGAACCAATATTCTTGTTTCCAATTGTTGGTTTTGCCCAACAATCTTGGTATAAATATTCACCGATGGATTATGCGTGGTAGTACGTTGGAAATGAAGGTTTCTCATCAGGAGAATCACTTTTTACATCTATTGCATTCAGTCCTTCCGGAGAACCCTATGTGGTTTTTACCGATTATGCGCATTCTTTTAAAGCAACGGTTATGAGATTCGACGGTACTGCATGGATTTATTTGGGAATACCGGGGTTTTCAGCAGGAGAAATTACTTCTACCAGCATTGCATTCAATCCATTAGACAGCCTTCCTTATATTGGTTTTTCGGATTATGCACATTCTTTTAGGGCGACGGTTATGAAATTTGACGGAACTAGTTGGGGAGTCATTGGGAATGCTGGTTTTTCAAACGGACGGGCTAATGATAATAGTCTGGCTTTCAATTCACAAAACGGGGAACCATATATGGCTTATGAAGATAGTGCAAATTCAGATAAAGCAACAGTAAAGAAATTCGATGGGACTGACTGGGTATCTGTTGGAAGTGCAGGTTTCTCAGCAGGGCAAGCGATTTATATGGGACTAGCATTCAACCCATGTGATTGGGAACCATATGTATCTTATACTGATTACGCGGATACCGAAAAAAATAACTGTAATGAAATTCGATGGAAACTATTGGAAACCTGTTGAAAATGAAGGTTTCACTAAAACAATTACAAAAGAACCAATCATTGCTTTCAACTCTTCTTGTCAGCCTTATGTGGTATTTGTGGATGGAAATTCTGGTAAAGCAACGGTAATGAAATATGATTCTGTTTTTGTCGTCATAAATGACCAACCGGTGAAACGGTATATACTTGTTTTACTTCCGACTTTTTTCTTGAGGAAGCGGATGAATGGCGGATTGACGCATGGTAAATGATTCGATTCAGAAGAGATTTCCTGTTTTATATTATTACCAAACGAATCGACCGGTTTAGAGTAAATCTCCCGGAAGATTGGGGGGATGGTCACGATCATGTGTCAATTTGTTCAACCTATGAAACACAAGACATGGTCGATTATCGCCTACCTATCTTTCTAAGCTTACCCATAAAGCATAAAGCTATCATCTGTGAACCATTGCTGGAACAGATTAATCTTTCTCACTGGTTGACCCCTTCCATAGAAGAAGTAATTGTGGGAGGAGAGTCTGGAAATAATGCCCGTATTTGTAATTATGATTGGGTACTTGACATCAGAACTCAATGTATCGAAAAAAAGGTCTCATTTCATTTCAAACAAACAGGAGCCAGATTTGTCAGAGGTGATCATTTATACTTCATCAAAATACAGGATCAACACTCTCAGGTTACGAAAGCGAATGTTGTTTTAGATGGTTTTTGGTTGCATTAATTTTTTTATAAGTTAGAATAAGTCTGGCAGGGCAAGACTGAAAACGGTTATTGCTTTATAAACTTGCCCACTTCCACCGTCCTTTCCCTACTTAATTTCACAAAATACACGCTTGCTGGTACAAACTCTCCGGCAATCGATTCTTTATTTTAGCTTTTCGGCGTCTTTTGTCGATCTGACTGGTCCATTTTATTGGGTTCTATCTGGAAATAGCGATAACTTAATGTGAAGTTCAGAAATCCCGAGCAGCATTGCACCCGGAGGTGGTGGTGGTGGTGGTGAATCGGTTTATTATTATTGTCAGGCTGGCAATGGCGCCAATGGCAGGGTGGTTATATATTGGTAATAATTAAACGTAATACATTAAAATTATATGAAAAAGATAGTACTATTATTTGCAATTTGTTTTTCGCTATCAACATTGCAGGCACAGATTATTTCACCAGAAATAATAACCACTGACGGAGGTTTTTATTCTAACTCAGCAGTTATGCTTTCATTCGGAGAAGGAGTAGTGGTTGATTTTTGTAGTTTAAAACAATCAAACTCGATAATAAATTTAGGAATTGTTCCTAATTCGATCAAAATTTATCCAAATCCTGCGACAGATAAAATAACGATTGAAACAACAGGAACAGTAAAAGAAATCAATCTTGCAATAATAAATATTGATGGTCAACAGCTTATCACCCGCCAGACCACCGATCCCAAAACCAGCATTGATATCAGCACTTTTCCCAGTGGGGTATATTTTGTGCGGCTGACTAATGATAAGACAGTGGAAGTGGGAAAGTTTGTGAAGCAGTAAAATCCAAAACCAATTCTAAATCAGATCCGATATAAAAAGATTATTCTACTTCTTTTTCTTTGTAAAAATCCCATTCCTCCACTATTAGTACGATATTCAAGTATTACTTTAAATGATTTAAATCTTAAGTTCAATCGAAACGAGCAATTTGTTTACACCACAACACGTTCAGGATTATCTATTCTTCATTGTTTGTAGTTCAAAATTGAATTTGAAGAAAAGTACCAGAATAGTTGGAATAAAGATCAACCCCTTTCTAATGGT